>JBKHGK010000082.1:0-7541 GCA_046539705.1 Candidatus Brocadiia bacterium
ACCGATTACCGATCACCGTCCTGTCAGTCCCGTTCCATTGCCAGCCTGTCCATGTTGTCGTCCGGGGGCACCGGGTGTTTTCCCCGGAAACAGCCCAGGCAGTAGTCATCCTCGGTTCCGGACGCCGCATCAAGCATTCCGTCAACCGTTTGGTAGGCGAAGCTGTCGGCGTCGAGAAAATCCCGGATATCCTCTTCTGAAGCACCCGCGGCCAGCAGCTGTCGTCGGTCCGGAAAATCAACCCCGTAGTAGCAGGGGTGCCTTATGGCCGGGGCGCTGATGCGGACATGGAGTTCGCGCGCTCCTGCCTCGCGGAGCATATTCAGCCGGGTACGACAGGTCGTGCCCCGCACGATGGAGTCGTCGACCACGACGAGTCGTTTACCTTCCACGGCGTCGGAAATGACGTTCAGCTTGATTTCAACCGACTCGCTGCGATTCTCCTCCGGGGGCTTGATGAAGGTGCGGCCGATGTAACGGTTACAGATGAAGCCCATGTCCAGGGGCAGGCCCGATTCCCGCGCGTATCCCAGCGCGGCGGAATCTCCTGAGTGGGGGATACTGATCACCGCATCGGCATCGGCGGGGCTCTGGCGTGCCAGATTCTGGCCCAGTCTCACGCGAACGTTATGCACGGTGTCGCCGAAGACCACGCTGTCCGGGCGGGCGAAGTATATGTGTTCAAAAATGCAGCGGGCCTGGCTGGCCTGTTCGGGGGTGTATTGCCAGCATGTCATATCCGAATCATCGAACGAGACGATCTCTCCCGGTTCGACGTCGCGGATGAATTCCGCGCCCAGCAGGTCGAACGCGCAGCTCTCGCTGGCGATTACAAACCCCTCGCCCAGTCGACCTATGGAAAGGGGCCGAAAACCATGGGGATCCCGGGCGGCCATCAGCCGGTTGGCGGTCATCATCAGCAGTGAGAACGCTCCGCTGACGTGCTGAAGCGATTCGCCGAGCGGGTCGGAGGTGCCGATATGCTCGGGATCCGCCAGAAGATGGACGATAATTTCGCTGTCCGTGGCGGTCTGAAATATGGAGCCCTGGGACTCATAGAGCTCGCGCAGGGATCGTGCGTTGGTCAGGTTGCCGTTATGCGCGACGGCCACTATACCCTGAGAGTATTCGATCACCAGGGGCTGGATATTCTGAACCCGTTTTGCTCCGGTTGTGGAGTATCGGACGTGGCCGACGGCGACGTGCCCCGGAAGGTCACCGAGCTCCCCGGGCGATATGGCTTCCGAGAGCAGTCCCAGTCCTTTCTTGCTCTGTATATGTTGGCCGTCGGAGGCCACTATGCCCGCCGATTCCTGGCCGCGGTGCTGCAGGGCGTACAGTCCCGAATAAACACGCTCTGCAGCGTTGGGAACACCGAATATGCCTATGATGCCGCAGTGGTGTCTGGGACCTGCCGGTGGACGGGCGGCTGCTGTTGTGTGATCAGCTGTATTCATTGCAGTCCAGGACGCCTCCCGCGGGTTCGGGGAACGAACAGACCGTTTCGTTAGTGCAATTGACGCACAGCCCGGACCTGTCCGCCGTCTTTTTCCCGGTCGATGTCTTCTCCGCACCGGTATCCCGGATGGATCTGTTGGGTTCGGGTGTGAATTCGGCGCAGTTGACCACGTTCGAACGGCCGGCTCGATGAACACAGCCATCGGCTAATTTGCAGCCTTCACAGAGCTGATAACTCATGAGGAGCCTCCCTGATTGTTGGTTCAGATGAATCCGGATGTCGGTTGATGCCTGTGGATCTCCGGAGTGTGTGCCCGTTTGGTGAACGAGCGGATTGTATTTTGAGGTTACAATGCGCTGACCTCGATTATCGTCCCGGCGTAAAAAGGGCGGCATGCGGCCGGGCGCCGGCCGCACGCCGGTAAAAAGGGTCAGCCGGAGATGATCTCCATGGCTTCCTCCCGGTAGGCTTCCGTGACGTAGGGCAGCCCGCTCACTTCGGCGGCCTGCCGGGTCAGCGCCATCACGTCATCCCGCGAGATGGTGGACAGCACGTAGTTCCGACTACCGGCCATGAGCTGCTGGAGGCCGACCTTGAGTTTGTCCACGAAAGTGTAGATCCCGATGCCGCCCAGGGGCATGTCCTCAACGGTGCTGCGCCCGTATTCGTCGCACAGATCCTCATATGTTTCAAAGATCTGATCAGCTTTATGCCCGTACTTTTTGACGGTTTTCGGGAGGCTTTCGGGACCGCTTTCGAGCCAGTTTTCGATGTTGTCCCCGACGAATCCGGGTATCATGAGGCCTCGGCCCATGCATACGGCTTTGACGTGAGGGGCCCCCATTGCGAGAGCCTTGAAGATGTGGTCTTCGGTGGAGAGGCCACCGGCAATGGCGATATCCGGGACCGGTTCGCCCTGCTGTCGCAGTTTCTCGCAGAGTTCGTAGGTCATTGATTCGATGTAGAATGCAGGCACACCCCATTCATTCATCATCCGCCAGGGGCTCATACCGGTGCCGCCCGGTGCGCCATCGATGGTCAGAAGATCGATCCCTGCCTCGCTGGACCATTTGACGGCGTAGGCGAGTTCCCGCATGGGATATGCACCCGTTTTGAGTGTCACTCGTTTGGCGCCCTTATCCCGCAGATACTCCACCTTCTCCATAAAGGTCTCTTTGTCGATGAAGCCCAGGCGGCTGTGACGCTCGAAGCTTTCGATCTCCCCCTCCTCAAAGGCCCTCTGATGGGAGGGCAGCGACGGGTCGGGGGTGACCAGATAACCGCGTTTCTGCAGCTCAAGCGCCCGCTCCAGCGTGTTGAGTTTGATCTCGCCACCGATGCACTTGGCCCCCTGGCCCCACTTCAGTTCGATCGTCTCGACGCCGAGTTCGCCCAGGACGTATTCCGCCACGCCCAATCGCGTATCCTCGACGTTGAGCTGCACCACGAGGTCGCCGTAATCATCGTTCCATCGCTTCCATATCTTCACGCGTCTTTCCATCTCCGGGGAACGGACGACTTCTCCGTTTGATCCTCTTTCCAGATCGGGATCAACCCCACAGACGTTTTCGCCGCACACGAGGGTAATTCCGGCCAGGGCGGCCCCGCAGGCGAAGCTCTCCCAGTGTTTTCGCGCAATCTCCGTGGATCCCAGGGCGCCTGTAAATACCGGAGCTCGGAGTTTGACAGGGTTCTCGTTGCCATACTCGCATTCGGTATCGACCTCGGGGAACAGCGTGTTGTCCGGCGTCGGTTCCTCGTCCTCGGGCAGTCCCCTGGCCCCCATCGCGTAGCCCAGGATATTGAGGTGTGAGAAATCAATCGGGTAATCCTTGTTGGCCCCGGCGGTCATGTCACCGTAGGGTCCCGGATAAAGCACTTCTCGTCCCCGGAATGAGGACTTGAAGATCTCGCAGTTTCCTTTGCAGTCGTCACGGCAGATGGTGCAGAGCCCGGAACTGGGCACGACATCGCGCGACCTGTTTCTGGTGTCGGTGGGGTCTCCGGAGTTCGGCTGCTGTAAGTTCATCGTGTAAAACCTCCTGAACAATCTAACGGAAAAGGCTGTACAGAACCCGAGATATCCGCGGTTGCAGGCGCGTGCCCGCCCGAGCCATGCACGAGACGTATGACTCAGGATATCTCCGGATGCGCCCCGTAATCCGGCATCATCGCCGTGGCGGGACGGCCCGAAACATAAGTGCAAAGGCCATGCCAACGTCCGGGGCGGGCCAGTGATGATGATGTAAAGCGCTGCCAGACAATTAGATGGCATAAGATGCCGAATTACACCGGTGACTCACGGGGAACTCTACTGTGCACCGGGAGTGTGCAGTGCATATATCTTGTGCATGGGGAGATCGGGAAGGCGGTTCCCGGCCCGCGTCCGGGTCGAAGGGCGCGGGGGGCTATTGCACAGCTATCGTGCACTCAGTCCGGCCTCGGCCGCGGTGGTGGGGCGCAGCAATAGTGCACCTGACAGAGAGTGAATCAGCCGGTTTGACTGATTGTCCATTCAGAAGTATTATTCAGTGCGATTCGGAAGTATGCGGTTTGGTTTTTCCCTTTCACTCAGTTTGATGAGGTGATCCTGTCATGGATTTTGATCCCTTTGAGATGGCACAGCAGCAGCTTGATGCGGCGGCGGACAGGCTGGATCTGGACGAGTCGGTTCATAATCTTCTGCGGTGGCCCCAGCGTGAGTTCCACGTGCGATTGCCGGTGAAAATGGATGACGGAACGACGGAGGTCTTTCACGGTTTTCGGGTGCAGTACAACGATGCCAGGGGGCCGTGCAAGGGGGGGATCAGATTTCATCCGGAGGAGACCGTCCACACGGTGCGGGCACTTGCGGCGTGGATGACCTGGAAAACGGCGGTCGTGGACGTGCCGCTGGGCGGGGGGAAAGGCGGGGTGATCTGCAATCCCAAGGAGATGAGTGAGGACGAGATGGAGCGTCTCAGCCGGGCGTATATCCGACAGGTCGGGCGGATAGTGGGCGATCATCAGGATGTGCCCGCCCCGGACGTGTATACGAATCCGCAGGTTATGGCCTGGATGATGGACGAATATGAGGCCATGAACGGCGGCCGACATGAGCCGGGTATGATAACCGGAAAACCAATCGCTCTGGGCGGTTCACTCGGGCGCGGGGATGCGACGGCCCGGGGCGGCTGCTATGTGGTCAGAGAGGCCGCGGAGGCGATCGGACTGTCCACCAGGGGGGCCAGTGTGGCGATCCAGGGTTTTGGCAACGCCGGGCAGTACGCCGCCCTGTTGAGCCAGGAACTTCTGGGCTGCCGGATTGTGGCCGTCAGCGACAGCCGGGGGGGGATTATTAATACCGATGGGATGGAGGCCCGCGCCCTGGTCGATCACAAGCTGGAGACCGGCAAGGTGGGGGGTTTTCCCGGAGCGGACGATATATCCAACGAGGATCTGCTCCAGCTGGATGTTGATATACTGTATCCCGCGGCCCTGGAGAATGTGATAACGGAGGAGAACGCGGACGGTATACAGGCAAAGATCTCCTGCGAGCTGGCCAACGGACCACAGACCCCCGAGGCCGATGCTATTCTGCACGAAAACGGCGTGCTGTTCATCCCCGATTTCCTCGCGAACGCGGGTGGTGTGACGGCATCCTATTACGAAATGGTGCAGAATATCACGAACCACTACTGGACTGCCGAGAAGGCGAATGAGGAACTTGACCGCAAGATGACGGCCGCGTTTCACTCTGTATATGAACGTGCGCAGCAGGAGGATCTGGACATGCGCATGGCTGCTTACCTGGTGGCCGTGGAACGGGTGGCCGAAAGCGTCAAACTGCGTGGATGGGTATAACCGACTGACCTGGCAGACCATCTATTCGGTACAACGTGCGAGCCTTTGTCCAGGTGACCCATTGAGCGGCAGGCGTCGGTGCCTGCCGCTCAATTTTTTTCCGTTTCCGTTTCGTCCGCCGTCACCACCACCCGGCTCCCGCTGACGTCGACCACTTTGACCTTGGTGCCGGGATCAATCATCTCTCCGCGAGTGACCACGGCGTGTCTTTCTCCCTCTATTGTGGCGGTGCCGCTCGGTCGGAGGGGACTGGTGGCCCGGCCGGTCTTCTCCCGGAGCTCCTCGTAGTTCTGCAGGGAGGATCTGTAGTCCTTCTCTGTTTCGTGCAGCTCGAACAGTTTGCCGATTACGGATTTCCACAGCACGAAAAACAGTGGTACAAACAGTAACATCAGGAAGAGAAGAATCGTGGCCAGAAGGGTGTGTCCGCTCTGGTAGGCGTAGATTATACTCCCGATCGAGGCAATGAAGCCCGCGGTTCCGATAATGGCACCGGGGATAAACAGTTCCACAAGCATGGCCACCAGGCCGGATGCGAATAGCACGATAATCCAGAAAATAGTCGGATCCATTTAGCTGTCCTCGCCGTTGTCGTCCGCGGTGACCACGAGCCTGTGGCCACGTTCATCAATGATCTTGACTGTGCTGTCCTTCGGGATGTAACCGCCCTGGGCCACCACCTCCACTGGCGCGCCATCTATTCTGGCCTTGCCCGCTGGCCTGAGCACCGTCAGGGTCCGGCCGCTCTTCCCGACCATATTGGCCCTCTCTCCTGAGCCGTCGGCGGGATTGGCAAGCGTGGCCGAGGACATGTCCTCGGTCCGTATGAGCTTTTTGAGAAACGGCAGCGACCCCATAAATCGGCCCATTGCGAGCAGCCCGAAGCCCACGCCGATAAATATCCCAATTGCCTGGACGATATTGAACTGGAAGGCTTCGAATTCGGTGGGAGATGTGGGCCAGCTGAACTGCTGAAGGGTGAGCAGGACGCTGATAAAGAGGCAGACCAGTCCGGCGGCGCCCACCACCCCGAAGCCGGGTATCAGAAAAAGCTCCACCATGAGCAGCAGGATACCTATGGCGAACAGCAGCAGTTCGAGCATCCGGGCGTAGTGGAGGCTGATTTTGACCAGGAAAAAGGCGACCATACAGGTTCCGCCCAGCAAACCCGGCAGCCCGAGGCCCGGTTGATTCATCTCCAGGAAGAGCAAAAGCAACCCGCCCATCAGCAGGAGTGGACTGAAGGTGTCAAGATAGGCCAGTGCTCGTTCGCCAGCTGAGAGATAGAGGCGTTGCACGCTGTCGGCCTCTATGCCCAGTTCGTCATAGAGGGCCAGGGGGCTGGTGACGGACCCTTTGGCGATGCCGAGCCTGATGGCCTGTGAGGCAGAGACGGTCAGAAGTTCACCTTCGGGCACTATCAGCTCTTTATCGTCGATGCGGGCGCGTTTATCCTCCGACCATGCATCGAGTTCCTGGGCCCGCAGGTAATGATATTGATCCTCCGGTTCGTCTTTGAGATGCACGCGATAGACGGTGATATCTTTGGTAACCATGGCCTCAATGAGGGTCTTGGGGTAGCCCTTTTCCTCGGCGTAGTTGACCATCGTTGTGCGTATGGGGGCCTGGAATTTCTCCCCCACCTCCTCACCACCCCCTGAGATGGGAGCGACGTCCCCGATCATACCCACACGTTCATCCATGTATATCTCATCGCACGCCAGGGCGACCATCGTCCCGCCGCTGTATGCTTTGGTATTGACGTATGCCACGACCTTCGTGTCCATCTCTTTGAATATGAAATCCCCCAACTTTTGAGACGCAGAGACGGTGCCCCCGGGAGTGTCCAGCTCCAGAATAATGACGTCGGTCCCTTCCCGGTCGGCGGATTCCAGCTTGCGCATGATCACTTCCGCACGCGCGTCGTTGATGATCCCCTTGAGCCGGAGGATGTAGTTGGTGGGCCCGTTATCCTCGGCTGCGGTCGCGCCCGATATAAAGAGGAGGGATAAGACGAACCACAGACACAGGGGCCATCTCCATGTTGCTGAGCTGGAGGTATGTTTCGCGTCGACTCTCTGCATTTGTGTCTCCTGAATGTGGTCAGTAGAGTGATTATTATAACATTAATCTCGCAGGCAGCACTTCGGTGTTTCAGGGATATTCTCTTCAGAAAAATAAGTATACAACAGACACACTTCTGTAACCACCTGCGGCGACCTTGTAGCTTGCAATGTGT
>JBKHGK010000083.1:0-7426 GCA_046539705.1 Candidatus Brocadiia bacterium
TTAATAAGTCGTTCAGGTAGCCGGTAAGGGGGCCGGAGCGTTTACCGGCTGTTCGGCCGTTTCCGACCGAGACTGCCACGAAAGCCAAAAGCGCCGGCATGGCCGGCGCACTCCGAAAGCGCTTCGCGCGGGTGGAAACCAACAATCAAGGCGCGATGTCACTTACCGTCAGCCTCTCTGAAGTGCGGGGGCCATGCCCCACCTGCGCAATTATTGTGCGTCACCGACCACAGTGCATCATATCGATCCACTTTTGAGAAATGACTGTGACGGGCAAATCCACTCCGTATCAGTGTAGACTGTTGCTCTCTAAGGACATGTGACCCCCTTACCAATCATGGCACGGCAATTGCTTCTAATAAGACAAGTCGGCGGTGACCACGGTAAAGTCGCCGCAATTGCCAACGCTCATCAGGTAAAGGAGAAGACAATGTCCGAACAGGAGGAACGGAAGGAACGCGTGCTGCGGACGGTGATGGAGGAAGACGTCAAATTTATTCGGCTCTGGTTCACCGACGTGCTGGGGTCGTTGAAGAGTTTCGCCATCACGGCGGACGAACTGGAAGGGGCGCTGGAGGATGGCATGGGTTTTGACGGCTCCTCTATAGAGGGTTATGCCCGCATCGAAGAGAGCGATATGGTGGCGATGCCCGACCCGGAGACGTTCCGCATACTGCCCTGGCGACCGACCGAAGGTGGGGCCGTTGCGCGCATGTTCTGCGACATACGACAGCCGGATGGCAGCCCATACGACGGTGACCCCCGGTGGGTGCTTCGCCGGAATTTAGAGAAAGCCGCCGATATGGGCTACGAGCTCTACGTGGGCCCGGAGCTTGAGTTCTTCTACTTCGAGGACGATGAATCGACCAGAGGGCTCGATGCCGGTGGGTATTTTGACCTCACCCCACTGGATGTGGCCAGCGACCTGCGGCGCGACACCATTCTGGCGCTGGAGAAGATGGACATACCGGTCGAATACAGCCATCACGAGGTGGCACCCAGCCAGCATGAGATCGACCTGCGCTATGCCAGAGCGCTGAATATGGCCGATCATGCCATGACATACAGGCTGACGGTCAAGGAGATAGCGCTCTCCCATGGCGCCTATGCCACATTCATGCCCAAGCCCATCTTCGGGGAGAACGGCAGCGGAATGCACACTCACATGTCGCTGTTCGACGGTGACACCAACGCGTTTTTCGATGCCGACGCCCCCTATCATCTCTCGGACCTTGCCCGGTCCTATATCGCCGGCGTGCTCCGGCACGCCCGGGAGATCTGCTCGATCCTGGCCCAGTGGGTGAACTCCTACAAACGTCTGGTGCCCGGATATGAAGCCCCCGTTTACGTCTCCTGGGCACGTCGCAACCGAAGTGCTCTGGTGCGCGTGCCGATGTATAAACCCGGCAACGAAAAAGCCACACGCATGGAGGTCCGGTGTCCGGATCCCGCCTGCAACCCCTATCTGGCCTTTGGCGTAATGCTGGCCGCCGGGCTGAAGGGAATTGAGGAGGGATATGAGCTGCCTGACCCCATCGAGGAGGACATCTTCGAGATGACTCCCGAACAGCGGGAGGAACGCGGTATCACTTCCCTCCCCGGCAACCTCGGTGAGGCCATAGAGGCAACCGAGAACAGCGAGCTGGTGCGCGAGGCGCTCGGTGATCACGTGTTCAACAAGTTCATCGAAAACAAGAAAATCGAATGGGACGCCTACCGCACTCACGTCAGTCAGTACGAGCTCGATAAATACCTTTCCATACTGTAACCCCTCTCGTGCTGAAAGCTAAGCGGTCGGTAATAAGTCTGTTCCCGATGGAAACGATTGGGCGCAGACAGGGATTCTGACAACACGCAGAACATGCATCCTGCCTGTCTTCTGGTTGCGTTGCAGGAGGGCACAAACCGATGGGGCCTCTGCAGCGCTTTATCTCAGCAGGCAGGGATGCCTGCTATACATAGGCACCTCACATGCCTTCACAACCGGAAAGCGCTTATTGCTGACCGCTCTGCGCCGGTGTTCGGCTGCCGGCTTTCCGGCGGAGACGCCTAACGGAAACGTCTCCGCCGGATCTATCTCACTGAGCATCTATAGTGGCATTGGGAGTTCCGGGCATTGCTCGGAACAGAGGAAAGGACGCGGGTGATGACAACCGGGACCAACGGTACGCTTACGATCCCCAACAGAGAGGTGTAAAACAATGAACAACGTGCTGCCCCATAAAGACATGAGTGGCTGTTCCATATCCGGGGTTATGTCCGAGAACGGAGATCTGTTGAGCGGTGAATTAATCATACGCTCCATCGCCCGGATGCATGAGCGCGCCAACGGCCTGGGCGGCGGTTTTGCCGCCTACGGCATATATCCACAGAACCCCCAGGATTATGCGATTCACGTGATGTATGACACCGCCGCCGGACGGAAGGAGGCCGAATCCGCGCTCGACAAGAAATGCACCATCAGACATCAGGAACCGATCCCGACCCGCCAGCTCGACTCCATCAAGGCCCGGCCCATATTGTGGCGGTATTTTGTGCAGCTCAAAGAAGAGGAACTGGCCAGAAACTATGACAAGACCGAACAGGACGTGATGGTCGACCTGGTGATGGAGATCAACACGACCATCAGGGACGCCTTCATTTTCTCAAGCGGACGTAACATGGGGGTTTTCAAAGGGCTTGGCTATCCGGAACAGATCGGCGATTTCTTCAGACTCGATGAGTATGCGGCCTGTATCTGGACCGCCCACGGCCGGTTTCCCACCAACACCACCGGCTGGTGGGGTGGCGCGCACCCCTTTGGGCTGCTGGAATGGTCCGTGGTTCACAACGGGGAGATATCCTCCTACGGCATAAACCGACGGTATCTGGACAACTTCGGTTATCACTGTGCGTTCCAGACCGATACCGAGGTCATCACCTACATGTTTGACCTTCTGGTACGCAAACACGGCCTTCCTTTTGAGACCGCCTGCATGGCGATGGCGCCTCCCTTCTGGGAGGAAATAGAACGTATGTCCGAGCATGAAGCCACCCTGGCGCGCACCATACGTAACGTTTACGGGGGAGCCCTGCTCAATGGGCCCTTCTCGGTTCTTGTGGGCCACAGCGGCGGGATGATCGGGTTCAACGACAGGATAAAACTCCGGCCGATGGTGGCGGCACGAGACGAAGACAGGCTGTATGTGGCAAGCGAAGAAGCGGCCATCCGGGAAATATGCCCCGAGCCAGAAACGCTGTGGCGACCGGAGGGTGGCGAACCGGTCGTCGGATCTCTACACGGAGGTGTGATATGAAAGACAACAATCAGCAGGATCAATCAGGCCAGAGCGGCCAACAACATAAACAGTGGCTGATCGAACCGGACTTCATCGTGGAACGGGATCCCGACAGGTGCATCGCCTGCGGGGTCTGTATGCAACAATGTTCCAACGAAGTGCATGAACATGACGAGGAAAACGATGAGATGTCCAGCGACAGCTCCTCGTGTGCGGGCTGCCACCGATGCGCCACCCTGTGCCCCACGGACGCCATAAGCATTCGGAAGAGCGAGCTGGAGTTCCGCCCAAATGGGAACTGGACCTCCGATGTGCTGCGCAATGTCTACAAACAGGCGGAAACCGGCGGCGTTCTGTTGAGCGGAATGGGCAACGACGAAGACGATACGGTCTACTGGGATCACCTGCTGCTGAACGCCAGCCAGGTCACCAACCCCTCCATTGATCCCCTGCGGGAACCGATGGAACTGACCACCTACCTCGGCCGCAAACCCGACAGGATTGATGTGGACAACTGCGATGGGGAGATCGAGCTTCACACTGAACTGCCCCCTCAGCTCCAGCTCAGCACACCCGTCATGTTCAGCGCCATGAGTTATGGGTCCATAAGTTACCACGCCTCCATTGCCCTGGCCCGCGCGGCGCATGAATACGGCATCTTTGCCAACAGCGGCGAGGGAGGATTGCACAGGGATATCCGTCCATACGGAGATAATATGATAGTTCAGGTCGCCTCGGGCCGATTCGGGGTGGATCCCGAATATCTCAACTCCGCCGCGGCGGTGGAGATCAAGATCGGCCAGGGCGCCAAACCGGGCATAGGTGGCCACCTGCCCGGTGAAAAGGTGGACCGGGAGGTGTCCGAAACAAGGATGATACCGGAAGGAACCGACGCACTCTCGCCGGCGCCCCATCACGACATATATTCAATCGAAGACCTCCGGCAACTCATCTACGCCCTGAAAGAATCCACGAACTACGAAAAACCTGTCTCCGTGAAGATATCAGCCGTCCATAACGTCGCCGCCATCGCCAGCGGATGCGTTCGGGCCGGGGCGGACATCGTCGCCATCGACGGCTACAGAGGGGGCACGGGAGCAGCCCCCACGATGATCCGCAACAACGTGGGTATCCCCACGGAGTTCGCACTGGCCGCCGTCGATTCGCGCCTGCGCGAGGAAGGCATACGCAACCAGGCCAGCGTGGTGGCCGCCGGGGGGATCCGCTGCAGCGCCGACGTGGTCAAAGCAATCGCAATCGGCGCCGACGCGGTCTATATAGGCACTGCCGCCCTCGTGGCCATGGGATGTCACATGTGCCAGAAATGTTATACCGGCAAGTGCAACTGGGGAATAGCCACCCAGGATCCGGATCTGACCCGGCGGCTCAACCCCGATATAGCTGTACGACGTCTGACCAACCTGCTGCGGGCCTGGTCACTGGAAATCAAAGAGATCATGGGAGGTATGGGTATCAATGCCATCGAAAGCCTGCGCGGCAACCGGGAACATCTGCGCGGCGTGGGCCTGAGCGACCGGGAGCTGTCGATCTTCGATATCAAAGCCGCCGGTGAATGATCGCCATAATTAACAGAGGGAACTCATGAAAAAAATCGTGGCCCGAGAAAAATACTGCATAGGATGCAGACTCTGCGAGATACACTGCCAGGTTCAGCATTCCGAGTCCAAACATATCATCCGCGCGTTTCGGGACGAAGGTGAAAGCCTTGTGCCACGCGTGCAGGTTGAGGAGGATGGCTACGTTTCGTTTGCCCTGCAGTGCCGACACTGCACGGATGCCCCCTGCATAGAATCCTGCATGACCGGTGCAATGCACCGGGACCCCCAGACGGGGGCGGTGATATGCGATGAGGATCAGTGCGTGGGATGCTGGATGTGCATAATGGTCTGCCCCGCCGGCGCAATCCGACGCGGCGGAGACGACACAGTGGCCTCTAAATGTGACCTGTGCATGGATGAGGATTTCCCCGCCTGCGTGGAGAACTGTCCCAACGAGGCCATAATAATCGAGGAGGAAGAGGAATCATGAGAAACACAGAATACCTCATAATCGGCAATTCCACAGCCGCCGTGGGCGCGGTCGAATCGATCAGAGGAGTGGATACAGATCGCGATATAACGGTGCTCTCCCGCGAACCAGAGCACACGTACTCCCGCCCGCTGATTTCATACCTGCTGGCGGAACGAGTGGATGAGGATGGGATGTATTACAGACCCAGCGATTTTTATGAACAATACACGGTCACCCCTCTGCTGAACACCACTGCCGTGAACCTGGACGTTCAGAACAGAGTGGTGGAATCCGATCGCGAAGGGCGCCTCCGGTATGGCAAGCTCCTCCTCGCGACCGGAGGTAAACCGATACTGCCACCGGATGTGGACGGAATCGACAGCGAGGGGGTATTCACCTTCACGACATGGCAGGACGCGCGGGATATCAAAACATATATCACACGCCACGATATCACCGATGCCATCGTGGTGGGAGGAGGCCTGATCGGCCTCAAATCAATGGAAGCGCTGGTGCAGCTGGGCCTGCAAACCACGGTGGTGGAACTGGCCGGCCGCGTCCTGGGCAGCACCTTCGACGCCACGGCCTCGACAATCGCCCGGGAGGCAATGGAACGGGCCGGCGTGGACGTGCGCTGCAACACAACGGTGGATTCTATAACCTGCCGCGACGGGCGTGTGGACGGCGCCGTGCTGACCGATGGTGAAGCGCTGGACTGTGGATTAATCATCTTTGCAATCGGCGTTACGCCGAACACCACCCTGGTGCAGGACTCCCCCGTTGACACCGATCGCGGGATACTGGTCGATGAACGGATGCGCACCTCCGCCCCGCACGTCTACGCCGCGGGCGACGTGGCGCAGGCCCGCGCCCTTCTTTCCGATGAAAAACTGAATATACCGATTTTCCCCAATGCTTACAGGCAGGGCGCAACGGCCGGCGCCGCGATGGCCGGGGACAATCCCTCCTACGAGGGAACGATGGCCATGAACTCGGTGGATATCTTCGGGCTGCCCACCATCAGCGTGGGTATTACCGCTCCTGAAAACGAGGAGAAGTTTGAAATCCTCTCTGAATGTGACCGCTCCGAGCCCTCGTATCGCAAAATCGTTCTCCGCGACAACCGGATAGTGGGGGCCATATTCATCGGACAGGTCGACCGAGCGGGAATATTCACAGGACTCGCCCGTGGACGGGTGGACGTCTCGCAATTCAAGGATCGGCTGCTCACCGATGATTTCGGGCTCATATCTCTACCACAGGATTACCGAAATCGGGTCATCAGCGGTCATCCGCTGGAAGTCTGAACAACAGAGGGAACCTATGAAAACAATCAACGCGGAAAACATACACTACCGGCAACTCAACCGGATGATCAGAGATGCCTGCGAGGAAGGTGAAACTGATTTTGTGCTCAACAACGTCAGGGGACAGCGATACCTGGGAACGGGATTGAGCACAGATGTAAGTCTCCACATAAACGGCACGCCCGGGGCCGACCTCGCGGCCTTGATGGACGGGGCCAGCATCCGCGTTAACGGCAACGCCCAGGCCGCCGTGGCCAACACGATGAACGGTGGTTCACTGGTTATCCACGGCAGCGTCGGCGATATCATGGGTTACAGCCTGCGCGGCGGACGGGTCCTTATCCGGGATGATGCCGGATATCGGGCCGGTATACACATGAAAGCCTACCGCGAGCGCCGCCCGGAAGTCGTGATCGGCGGAACGGCCGGCGATTACCTCGGCGAGTATATGGCCGGGGGCATACTGGTTGTGCTGGGTGCTACCAGCAACGGAGCCCTTCCGGTTGGTAAATATATCGGCACCGGTATGCACGGGGGCACGATGTACATCCGCGGTGAACTGGAACCATGGCGACTGGGAGCGGAGGTTGGGACCCCGGAAATAACCGACGAGGACTGGGCGACGCTTTCTGGATTGATTGGGGCCTTCTGCGATGAATTTGGCGTCCACCCGGACCAATTTAACCGGCGTCAGTTCACCAAACTCGTTCCCGTCTCCGCCCGGCCCTATGGCAAGCTCTACGCCTACTGAATACACCAATCACTGATATCCCCGTATATTTCACGAGTCGTCAGTGCGCCATATATAAG
>JBKHGK010000084.1:0-7398 GCA_046539705.1 Candidatus Brocadiia bacterium
TTGCCGCTCAGCCAATCTATCAGTTCTTCAAGTGACCACTGCCAGGCATCGGAACGCCAGAACGGTTCATCCCCGGCGTCATCTTGTCCAAGAGGCGTTGCAGCCACGGCGGCCACTTTGCCGCGCCCCAGGATGTGCGTGGTTATCAGGGGGTGGTCGTCCACCGTTGCCCATACCGTGGATTCCGGCGCCGGTTTTAGCTCGTGTATCCACGCTACTTCAGGCAATTCCGGCAGTTTCTTTCGCCCGAGTTTCTCCGCCGATATTTCCCACTGCGGTTTTTCTCGGGGTTGAATCAGGTCGAACGTTCGTTCGACCCGCACCGGCAGCAGTTTGTCGAGACCGAATTCGCGGAAACGGCCACCGCCATAGGAATATAGCCCGCCCAGTACAAGCACCGATCCACCGGAATGAACGTAGTCATGGAGGATGGCCACTCCCCTGTCGCTCAGCGCAAACGCATCGACGGCACCCATCACAATCACGTCAAATTCAAGCGCTTCCTGGACTGAGGCGGGGAAGTAACGGACCGCCGTCCCGATCCGTTTTTTCATAAATTCCGACGAACGGCCATCAAAGCCTTTTTTCTCCATCATTTCACGAATACCCCAGCGGTCAAATCCCAGCCCTTCCAGCAACAGCACTTTTCCGTCCGTATTCTCCCGATCTTTATCCTCTTCCACAGAATCCACCTGCAGATCCATTTTCGGCGCCGGCAAAGGGGCGTCGTCCTCCTCTGCAACCGGCTCCGGCACGTAGGGGAACGTGACGGTCCGGCGCTCACCATCGGAATCACGCCCGTCAATTCGCACTTCAATGACATCCGGCACATCAGCGGGCATGTCACCGGCAAACGTGGTCGTATCACCCTCTCCGGTGAGCTCAATCACATCATCGCCAGAATGCAACGCAACGCTCTCGGGCGAAAAAGGTTTTACTGACCCAAGAATATCCACTTCGACCTCATCCTCGCCTTCGATCCGATTGATGCAAACCACGACTCGCTCATCAGCATGCACGATGGTTTTTTCAGCGTTCTGCAACGGCACAAACTGTACTTTCGTCTGCCAGGTGGCACCGGCGGGAATGAACGCCCGGCGGTAATACCAGTCGGCTCCCACCGCCGTGACGGACGCGTTATCAAAAATATAGAGGGGATCCACGCCGTATTTGTTGGGGAACTCCTCGACGTGCCGTTTGGTAACCGCGCTGATGCTGTTGTAAAACATCATGACCCGTCCGGCGTCCATGAGCCAGGCCCCGCCGCGACCGTTCTCTGTATTGGCCGTCGCCGTCCATCCACCCGCGGGATCCCAGACCATCTGATCCGTCTCGGACAGTGCCGGGCCAGCCCGATGTATCCCGCGACGCGAGGGCCTGTAATAACGCAGACTATCCCGGTCCCGTCCGTCCACGTATCCGTTCCGCATGGCATAGGCCGGACAACGCCCTTCGTCGCTTTCATTCCGTATACGCACCACAACCGTCAACGCGCTTGCTCCGGCCGCCAGCCTGAATTCCCGTTCAATGACGAGTCCACTGTAGTTTTCGTTGGGCACACCCGCATCCTCGTCAATCACTTCGCGTCGCACCACAACCCGTGCCATCTCCGGTCCCGATTCAAGGATCTCGGCGTCATACGGAGCCGCCTCATCAAGCCCCCATTGCCCGAGATACAACATATTATCCTGATCGTAAAAATGGTCGAAAAACAACCCCGGAACACGTCCTTCCGCCACACGTTCCCAGCCGTCGCGCCGGTCGACGAACGAGCTGACTCGCCCTCCGTGTTCCGGGTCGATTTCGAAACCCATGCGCTCATTTCCCAGAACAATTCTGTCGTCCACTTTCTTGCAGACCAGTCCCTCCTGAGCCGACCAGTCCGGGGCACCATCCGCCGTCTCAATCTCCAGCTTCGATTCGGACGGCCTGAGTCCCTCGTCCCTCTCTTCACTGGACCGGTCGGCGGGCAGTTCATCGGCCACCACTTGCCCGGACAATTTCGCCAGCCCATCCCCCTCCAGCACAACGATCGTCCAGTGATGCAGTTCATCCACCTGGAACACCAGTTCATTGTCCTTCTGTTCCGAGGCCAGGCGCGTGCGCCGCACATGTTCATCGCAGGACAACCCCCACCCGGTCACATTCTCCGCGTTTTCCACACCCGCGAGAGTGATTGCGATCTCATTAATTGGTTCTGGTGCATCGGTGGTGTTGCGTATGGTCGCCGCGGGAGGTGGATTGAACAGGTGCACGATGAGTCGGCGAGTACCGTCCTGCGTCTCACCCCACCGCACCCAGTCGCGCCATTCCACGTTCCGGCCATCCGCAGTGACATTCAGAACATCGTCCGGGTTGTGAATGAACTCGTAGTCCGGGTTCCAGAGAATTTCGGAATAGCGCGTCGCAAACGCATCGTAAGGGCGTGTCATTTTTTTGAAATCCCATTGATACGGCGAGCCCTCGCCCGCCAGGCAGTAGCCGATCGCGTAATTGGCCGCCACACCTTCGAGGCCGCTGCCAAAAACAAGTGGGACCCCACCCAGCCGGCGCACGCGGGCACTTCGCTCAAGCACGTGACGGGAATATCTGCGCCAGGACTGCAGTGGATGCTGAGGGTCAGATGCACTTTTGATGCCTTCGTCCATCACCAGGCCCCCGTCCTCACAGACCACTTTGTCCAGGGCGGTAGGGGTCGGCATGGGAAAGCCGTAGTTGTAGCCAAACGTAAAATTCGGATGATCCTCCCGGATGCGTTCTTTCATCAGCCTGACGTTTCGGGCGTTCATTTTCGTTCGATCCTCACCCCGTGGAAGCGGTTGACCGCTGATATTGTAACCCCCAAACACATCGAATTGCGCATCGAAACGGACCCCGTCCCATCCAAACATCTCGGCGCTCTCGGCAATTTCTTCAGCGCCGTACAGCACCGGTTCTTCCGGTACAAAATTGGGTGTCCAGCAGTTCCAGAAGGTCCAGTTCGGGTCGCGATCCTGCCAGTTTTTCAGTGTCCAGACATCAAAGGCCATGTCGAGGCCGCCCAACTGGCCGAACCGATTGAACGCCGCCCACTCCGGATGCGCCAGCAGCAGATCGATACCATCCGGCCCGCCGGAGACGCCTTTGCCGTAGGTTATCGCCCGCACGCCCCGCTTGTGACCGGACTCGATTTTCTCGCGCAAGCTGCCCTTGCTGCGGGAAAAGTAGTTGAGCTGCCCCGGATACCAGCGATCCGCCTCCGGTGTCATGTTGCCGAAATCGTCCGGTGCCCATGCAAACGTATCCGTGTAATTGGCATACGGCGACTCGCCTTTGAGGCCTACCGTGCCCACATTGGCACTGACGCCGAAATACGAGTCGGTCCGGTCCCGGGGCCGATCCGCAAGCCAGGCCGTGACGGCGCCGCCGTAGCGCATGGCATCCAGAGCACATGACCAGTCCACCTCGACCGTGTCTCCGGGCGGTATCTCGACCTGTTGCTCACCGCGATCCGCGGTTTTCGCGACATCCCATGTCACCGTCCAGACGAGCCGGCCTTCATACGGCGCCTCGCCGCGGTTCCGAATCAGCGCGCTGAAACGGCCCGGTTCATCAGGGCGATAGTGGATCTGTTGCGTGCGGACCTCCACGATGCTGACCGCCTGGTCCTGCTGATCTTCCCCTGCGGTAACCCCGTGGGAAACGATAGTCAAAAGAAACACAACCCCAAAAAGAGTCGACAGGTATATTGCGGAAATGACCGATTGTGAACTCACCTGGATCATAAGAATTCTCGTGTTTTGAGATTAATACTATTCACTGAAATCCAAAAACAAACTGAACTTCCGGGTTTGAGACTCTCAACTTCCTGACTGCCCCATGCCAGCGGAAACGTCGGTGCGACCCGGAGCGTTACGTCCATCGAAGGCATAAACAGGCTCCCACAAAGGACACTCGCGAAAATCAACATTTTTACTGAGATGTTCATCCTGACAATCTCCTCCGGATTACTTCCGTCTGCTTCGCGGACTTTGGGTTCAATGTCACCACCGCACCCAGTTCCGGAAAACGGGCGGTTGAGGCAGGTCCTCCAGTTGAAACTCAAAATTTCCCTCCTCCACCGGAACAATTGCCACGTTATCGTGTGTGCCAGGCGCATAGCGCACCCCATCGATATTGACGGACGGGAGTTGGTCCAGCCCGGCGGGCATCGTCATCTGCAACCGCCGCGCGGGTCCTTCCGTCACACCGACGACTTTATCGGGGTGAAAGGTGATGTCATAGGGGCCGGTTCCGAACTGGACAACGTCGTCGCCATACCCGATCTTCTGGCCCTCGACCATTACAACCCGCACGGTCTCAGCCTCCTCATCCACCACAATGCCGCCACGCTGTCCCTCGAATGTGACGCCATCCTCCTCAATTGTCCGAGGCGTGGAGAAGTCAAAGGAATATCGGGTCACCGAGCCATCCCGCTGGCGTGTATACCCCGAATCCATGGATTCAATCTCGCCCTCATCGGGATCCAGAGAAAACTGAATGCTGATATCGTGTTCCGGTACACTGGCACTGTCGCCCTGGCTGATCTTCTCCATCGGGACCGTTTTGCTCACGGCACGGCCGGTTTGCAACGTATAATCCTTGTAGCGTAACGTTCCTCCGCCCTCGGCCATCACCAACCGGACGGTATCCTCCCGCACCCGGATGGCCCCGGCCCTGCCGCGAAACGCTACGTCATCGCTGTCATACTCAAAACGTTCCGCGCCGATAAATATATAGTCAGTGCCCTGCTCCCTTTCCACACGCACTACGCCGTCGGACAATCGATGGGTCCTGGGAGCGGCCTGGTCGGCTTTCAGGGGCATGACGGCTACCGTGATATCCTGCCCGGCTTCGACCGGCCCCAGTGCATTGACGGTCATCGATTCACTGAACTTTTCCTCGGGGTGCTCCTTTTTCCACCCCTGGGCCAGACGACGGGAGTTGAGCCCCATCGTGATCCCTCCGTCGCGTGACTCCACGGATACTTCGTCAGGCTGCAGCGCCTTCACCACCATTTTGGGACCCCATTGACTCGTATATGTGAATCCATCATCCCCGCTTTCCACCTGGTCCTTCGTGCCGAGGGTCCGCTGATACCACCACTTTTTCTGCAACCTGGAGGAGTCCCCGTCCAGCGCCCGAAAGCTGTCACGGAAAACGAAATAACCGGCTCTTTCGGCCGCATCGCTTTTCATGAACATGACCTGCCGGGTCCAGCGCTGCGGACCGTAGTCCCCAAGGGCGCGGAGGTAATCGACACTCTCTCCGAAAAACGTCCGGTGAACCCCGGAAACAGCTCCTCCGCCGGCCCAGCCGCCGCTGTTGCTCATTTTGCCGAAGCGCACCCGGCTGAACCAGCCGAACGTGTTGTGCATTTTTTTGTATTCCTTGCCCTGACGGATGGCATATCCCTTCGCGCTGATCGTCGTCATCGGGACCCCATGCGCATACAGCACGAAATCCCCCTGATTGGCGTCGCTGTGGCTGGCCATGTAACCCTGGCGCAGGGCGAAGTATACCTCCTCGTCCCCACCAAAATGATCCCGCATGACGACCCCGAAACCGGGAAACCAGCAACTGGACATTTGCTCGCCTAGGGCGTCCGTGTTCAGATCGTCCAGCAGGTCCTTCTGGTCGAGCGTCTGCTCTGCAAATCCGTCACCGTGACTCGCTTTCTCCGGCCGATTCTGCTGATCCCATGCCCATGCGAACAGTTCGGCCAGTTCCCGGTCAAAGGTTCTTGCCAGCTTCGCCGCCGGCGTCCAGTAATTGCCGACCCGGAACCCACCATGCCCGAATCCGGGAATACCGCGCAATCCAAATCGAGGATCTTCAGGCGTCAGAAGAGCAGCTATAAACCGCACGGGGGAGACCGCCAGCCGGGCCGTCTTTTCATCGAGCCGGCCATGTTTCCGCCCGACCAGTGCACCGTTGACCAGGGTCGGCTGGCTGGCCGGGAAATACGACACGAGCTCGCTCCAGGCACCGCCCGGCGCCGTGTTCATACCGGCTTTATAAGCCAGATAAGCTGAACTTACGTCCAACCAGTGGTCTGCTTTTGGATGATCCGGAATGAGGCGTGTACCGAATGGCAACGCAAAAAAACGATTGATCGCCATGTTGGGAGTTCCCTGGTGGCTCATCGACGCGCGAGTGTTAAAATCCGGTTCCGCCATCGTGTGGCAGAAGGCGGCCACCTGTGCCCGGAGCATCCCCTTCTGCTCCGGTGATAACGCCTGACCCTTCAGTTTCTCGTCCACTTTGTTCGCCCAGTCCATAAACTGCGCCTGGCGGTAGTGGCTGAACCAGGGAATACCGTCGTCCCCGGCTTTGAGTCCGTGTTGTACGTGCCACGCTGGCCCCCGGCCCTTCACCACCTGGATATCCCCATTCTTCACGCCGGATCGGGTTTGATCGTCCCACGTGATGATCCAATCCTTGTATTGATCAAGGTTCACGTATCCTTCGTCGGCGCGGAGCTGATGCAGATAATCACGGTACTTGAACGGACCGCCCACCAGACTCCACAACCGGCGCATCCCGGTCAGGCCAAATTCCGGATCGAATTCTCCGGTATGGAGCAGATTCTGCGGATGCGGCTGGCTGCGGATCGTCCACCGCATCGCCAGATCCCCGTTGCTGTAGGCCATGAGGCGCTGAAACAGGTGGGGGTTCTTGGGAGGGAACACCCAGTGGGCGCCGCGCCAGCTACCCGCGTGCATGGGAACGATCCCCAGAAACGGCGCCTCCCTGTCCTTCTCCAGCTCTTTCACATTCACCACCCCGAAGTAATGCGCGCGCTTACTCCACGCATCGTGCGGCACCAGATCAGTCACTTTGTGGTTCTTCTTATATGTTATCGGCATGCTGGACAGGCTCCCCTTGAAGTCCTGCTTTTTCAGCGCCTTTTCCAAAGGATCGCAGGACGATCTTCCCTGGGGTCTGCGGGCAAACAGGGCATCCGGACGCCACGATGGTCCACCCAGCGACATCAGGACATACAGCGGGTCGTCCGTCGGAGAGTTGCTCTTCAAGTCCATCTTCTCATCAATACGGATGGCGGGATCATCGGAGAGCACGCGGGCGGTCAACTGGTAATATCCGCCGGTGTCAAAGCGAAAACGCACCCGGGCTTCGACGAAAAGCGGCCCCTGTTCGAGGACTTCGCAGGTGTAACCGGTCACGCTCGGCGCGTCCTCAAGAGCCTCTTCCCACATCTTCTCGGTGATCGGCCCGTCGAAAGAGTTCTGTTCCGCACGCACCGCCTCGATCGGCTCGGTGGCAAAATAACTTCCACCAACCCACGATCCGTCGGCCAGGCGAATCCCACGGATGGGGCCAAAGGCCACGCCTTTCTGCGGGAGCTGACCGTAGTTT
>JBKHGK010000085.1:0-7306 GCA_046539705.1 Candidatus Brocadiia bacterium
ACCTTTTACATGTGACGCACCTCCAATCTACTGGTATTTCCGTTCATCGGCTCAATTTTTCGGTACCTGACGTGTGAGCCCCCCGGCTATGGCACAACCGCAGCATTCCGGTGGGGGGGACCAACGAATCTCGCGCATCGCTCCTGCTTTCGGGTGACCCGCGCCGCCCTGCCGGAAATCCCATTCTCTTTTTCATCTTCTCAAAGAGCCGTTCCTGCTGCTCGGGAGTCAGCACCTTTTTCTGCTCCAGCAGCCGTTCTATCACGAGCTGGCGCATCTTGCTCTGACCCTCGCCTATTTTTTCCTGATATTCCTCAATCCGCTCCATATCAGGTTCCGAAGCACGGAGCTCGTCCATCAGCGCGTCGCGGTGGCCGCGAATGCGGCGTGCATTGGCCTCCATTTTCTTCCGGAATTCCTCCAGCATGGGCTCCAGCTTTTCCCACTGTTCTCTTGTCACCCCGATTTCTCTGTGCAACGGACACCATATGTCCTGCCGGTCACGTTCCGGACATCTTCTCACGCGAGCGGAGTGTGATCGATGCATTGTTCGTCTGGCCCGGTAGACGTGCAGCGCCCAGGTCCCGAGGAACGCCACGTTCAGCACAATTGAGATGGCCAGTATAACCGGGCGTATTTTCTTCCAGGTGCTCATCTGTCTTGCTCTCCTCCGGTCGTTGTAAGGTTTGCGTATGCACGGGAAACGGATTCAGGTGGATATTCCCCGAGATATTCCGCACCCAGGCTGCTGACCGCATCGCTTTCCTCCCGTCCCACCGGTTGGGTCTGCCGGGCGGCTGTTGCCTCGGCCAGATCACGCCCGACGAGAATGCCGATCCCCAGAGCGACAATCACCCCGGCGGCAACCGCAGCGGCGCGCAGCGGCGTCTCCAGCATGGATAGGTGACCGAACGGATCCAGGATTCCCGGCCTTTCCTTCACGCCATTCTCTTCTCTGGCTCGCGCCATGACCGATTCGTGGAAGCCCTCGGGGACCGGCGGGGTGTCCCCGGCGGCGAACGCAGCCCTTATGTGGTATGCATCATCGAGGGCCGCGCGGCAGTCCCGACAGGAGCTCAGATGTTTTTCCATCTGTTCCCGCGTGTCTTCACCCAGCTCGCCGGTCATATAGGCATCAATGTGACGATAAAAGTCCTGGCATCTCATTTGTTCCACCTCCTTCTATAGTGATTAACGAACGGGCACGGAAAATCCCATGCAGAAAATCGGATTTTTCTAATTAGTCGATGAATGGCGCGAGCCCGGAGCCAGCGAAGCGGGAGGATCGCTTATTCGATCACCGACCACTGGTCCGCCTTCTACCCGGTGTAACGGGCGTCCGGTCGTCATCCCCTGGCCAAAAACCGTTTTTCCACAGGTTGTGACAACCTGACGCAGTGTAAACCGCAGGCTAACGCAATTCTTAGTCTGCAGTGCACGCAAAGTTGAGTCTGCATCTAACGCAATTCTTAGTTTGCCTTCTGCGCATATTTTAGTTTAACATCAGTGGAGGCAGAGCAACGGGATTATTGCGGTATACCACAGTGAGTTCATCACAGAGAAGGGCAAAGGGCTATGGACTATTATCAGCGCATCGTCGATGAAGAGCTCGGAAGAAAGCTGCACGCGACGGGCGGCGTGGTTTTAGAGGGGCCCAAAGTGTGTGGAAAAACTACCACCGCACGCCAGTTTGCGGCCAGTGAGGTTCGTTTTGATGTGGATGAAAACGCACGGGAGGCCGTCAAAGTCGATCCTTCCCTGGTGCTGGAGGGAGAGACGCCTCGATTGATCGATGAATGGCAGCTAGAGCCGACGATCTGGAATCACATCCGCCGTGAGATTGATAAGCGCCCGGAACCGGGCCAGTTCATTCTGGCAGGATCGGCCGTGCCAGCGGATGACATTACGCGTCATACGGGAGCCGGACGCCTGACACGGATACGCATGAGACCGATGACCCTATTTGAACGGAAACAATCAACGGGGGAGATCTCATTAAAATCACTGATGGAGGGGTATGAAGCAAGGAGCCAGGATCCGGGCGTGTCATTGCATGAGATTGCAGAGTTTATTTCCATAGGAGGATGGCCAATTCATCTGGGGCTGAAGACCGAACATGCACTGGAAGCGGTCAGGGGTTATCTGGACGAGATCAGACGCGTGGACATCGAGCGGGTTGACCACACAAAAAGAGATCCAGACAAAATCGGTACACTTCTCCATTCTCTGGCACGAAACGTATCGACGACGGTCTCGGCATCGACTCTGGCCAGAGACACGGCGGATACCGATGAACAGGTCCATCCCCAGACGGTCAGGGAATATCTGGAGGTTCTATCCCGGTTGCAGATCATCGAAGATCAGCCGGCGTGGTCCACGCATTTGCGATCGAAGATCCGGTTGCGCAAATCACCAAAACGGCATTTTGTTGATCCATCACTGGCCGTTGCGGCTGTAAGAGCCAATCCGGACCGTCTTCTTAAGGATTTGAACTACATGGGGTTTTTGTTCGAGTCCCTGGTTGTACGGGATCTGCGGGTTTTCGCTCAGGCTCTGGACGGTCAGGTTTATCACTACCGGGACGAACAGGGATGTGAAGTGGACGCCATCGTCGAACGGGCCGACGGGCAATGGGGGGCTTTTGAAATCAAACTGGGGCCGGGCCGGGTGGATGAGGCGGCGGAGTCACTTCGGAATTTCGTCGCCAAGATCGATACGGAGAAGTGCGGCGAACCAGCGGTGATGGGGGTGATAACCGGACGAGGGATGGGCTACGTCCGCGAGGACGGCGTGGCCGTGGTGCCCATCGGCGCCCTGGGACCATGAGGGAACGGCGTCAGATGGACGCCGACGCAGCACTGCCCCCAACTCACAACAATCCGTTTCCGCCTGGCCACCAAACCGGGGTGATCGGTGATCTGTAATCGGTAATCGGTTCACGGTCAAGCCTTTACGACAACAGTTCGCACAGAATCATTATGTAAGTCTCATGATAGCCAGGTGATAGAGCCTGCTTGAGAATTGCTGACCGACGAACGGTATTGGAAAATAACCTGACACCTTTTTGAGAGAAATAAATCAAAATGCACTTGCGCATGTCTTGAAATTGGAACGGATACCGGAAATTGCCGAGCCGGGCCGGCGCCACCCGATTCGGGATTGCGGATGGCGGAAAAAACAGGAAAGACCCCGACAGGTTTCGGTCAGGTTGACACTGGCCAATTCAGCATATTAGCCTATACTTAATTAGTTCTCGGCCAACCCGCGATTATTGGGGAGATAGCTTTTCTCCGGTGAGGCGGTGTATTGACGGTGCGCGTGCGCTGTGTGCATGGTCCCGTGTCGTTTCGTGACTGAGATCTGTTTCGGAGGTGTTGGGCGGTGATATCACTGTTGAATGCCTTCGAGGATGCTTCTTTCGGTCTGACGCGAAAACATTCAGGCAGGTTAAATGTGAACGTCAGTTCTACGGTCCTGAGCCGTTGCGATACGGCGGCCGGTGCGTTGTTTCAGGGATTCATTCGGATGCGAGTCGATGACTGCAAAACGTGAGCGCGAAAAGAGCGGTGACAAAAGCCCTGGCCATCCGCTCTGGCCCACCCTGTTCAGACTGGCTCGTTATGCCGGCCGGCACTGGGGTACGGTGGTTGGGACCTGCGTGCTGGTGATAATGTCGACGGCCGCGGGACTTGTGCCTCCCTGGATCATCAGGCTGGGAGTCGACGATCACATAATGGAAGGACGATCGGAGAGGCTGTGGGCGCTGGCGGCGAGCATGGTTCTGGTGGTTCTGTTCAAAGGGCTTTTTGATTTTCTGAAGCGCTACCTTGCTGAAGTCGTTGCACAGAACGTTATCCACGACCTTCGCACCTCCCTTTATCAGCACCTGAACGAACTCTCCTTTTCCTTCTACGACGACTCCCGCACGGGCGATCTGATGTCGAGGGTGACGGCGGACGCCGATGAGTTGCACGGTTTTCTTTCCACCGGGAGCATTTTTATCTCCTCCAACCTCCTGACCATAGTCGGCATTCTCGGGGTTATGCTGATGTGGGAACTCAGGCTGGCTCTTCTTTACGTAATGATGCTGCCCCTGATGGTGCTGGGCATGTACAAATACTCCACCCGGGTGCGCCCGATGTTCGGAAAGGTGCGAAAGGCCCTTGCCAGACTGACGGAGACCATGCAGGAAGATATCAATGGTATCAAGGTGACGAAGCTGTTCGGCCAGCAGAAGAGGGAACGACAAAATTTTGAAAGCCGGAATCGCGACTACATCGACACGAACCTGGAGGCGGCCAGGGTTTCGTCCTTCTGGATGCCCTATGCGAACTTTCTGATGGGATTGGGCACGGCGCTCGTGGTGTGGTACGGCGGCAGGCTGGTCATAAACGATGTCATTTCGTTTGGCGTTCTGGCCGGATTCGTCAGCTACATCGCGCTGTTGCTGCGTCCGGTTCGCCAGACCGGGATGATGATAAACCGCAGCAGCCGTGCCGTGGCGGCGGGTGAGCGGATTTTTGAGGTGCTCGACACTCCCCCTGACGTGCAGGAGGCTGACGACGCTTATCCGTTGCCCGACATAGAGGGTGAGGTGTGCTATGAAAAGGTATGCTTTTCCTACAGCGAGGGGACCGACGTTCTGAAAGACATATCCTTTGAGGTCTCACCCGGCCAGACGGTTGCAATAGTGGGACCGACGGGAGCCGGCAAGAGCACGCTGATTCACCTGCTTCCCCGTTTTTACGATCCGAACCGGGGCCGAATACTCATTGATGGACACGACATCAGCGAAGTCAGCATCGAGAGCCTGAGGAAACAGATAGGGATCGTTCTGCAGGACACCTTCCTGTTCGGGGCGTCGATCAAGGAGAACATCTCCTACGGCAAACCGGAGGCGGATATGGCGCGTATCATCGAGTGCGCCAGGACGGCGCAGATCCATGCGTTTATCGAATCGTTGCCACTCGGGTATGAGACACCCGTGGGGGAAAGGGGCGTAAGCCTGTCCGGAGGCCAGAAGCAGAGACTCGCGATGGCACGGGTCCTGCTGACGGAGCCCCGGCTGCTGATACTTGATGAACCGACATCGAGCCTGGACTCCAGGACCGAAGACATGATGCAGAGGGCGATGGAGGCCGTCCTGAAAAACAGAACGACCTTCGTCATAGCACACAGGCTGTGGACGGTGGAAAATGCGGACCGAATTATAGTGCTGCGGAACGGTGAGATCGCCGAGCAGGGCAGGCATCAGGACCTTATCAGCAGGGACGGTGGTTTTTACCGGGAAGTATATGACAGCGTTCTTGACGATACGAGCTAACTTAACAGGACCACTGATCATCCATGAGAGGCGGATTCGGAAGAAGGATAAAATCAGGGACCGACGAGGACTTTGACCTTGCCACTCTCGACCGGCGAGCGGTGGACATGGTGTGGAAATATCTCCGCGACCATGTTCTCACGCTCGCGTTGGCAACCGCAGCGATGCTCGTTGTCACGGGCACCATACTTCTCGGTCCCTTTCTGGTAAAAATTGCCATCGACGATTGCATTCTGAAGGGCAACCTGAGGGGTTTGAACTGGGTTTTTCTCGGCCTGGTGTTGTCCTATGGCCTGTTCTGGTTTTCCTCGTACTGGCAGAACTATCTATCCAGCTATATTGGTCAGAATATAATCGGAGATATCCGGCAGGATCTCTATGCGCATGTGCAGAGCCAGCCCATGAGTTTTTTCCACAAACGCAAAACGGGCGATATCATGGCGAGGTTGACCCACGACGTGAACGCCCTCTCCGAACTCGTGTCCGCAGGATTCGTCCATCTGCTGAACGATCTGTTCACCCTCATCGGCATCGTCGCCATAATGCTCATACTGGACATCCGCCTGGCACTTGTTAGCTTCGTAACGATTCCGTTTATAGTGTTTACCATTTCTTATCTTGGCAAAAAGATGCGATCGGCCTACCGGGAGGTCAGGGAGAAGCTTGCGGCACTGAACGCCGACATCGAGGAAAACCTCTCCGGCATCCGACTTGTCCAGGCTCTGAACAGAGAAGCGGTGAATACGGGCCAGTTCAGTCGCCTGAGCTGGGAGAACCTGAAAGCAAATTTCAAAGCCGTATCGCTGTTCGCACTCCTCTTCCCCACCATGGAACTCAGCCGGGTCGTGGGTGAAGGCCTTGTGCTGTGGTATGGGGGGAATGCAGTGATCGGAGGAGCAATTTCGCTGGGCGTCCTGATGGCATTTTTCGGCTACGTACGGAGATTCTTTGCCCCCCTGGCCGACCTGAGCCAGGTTTATAACACGTTCCAGGAGGCCGGTGCGGGACTTGACAGAATCCATGAATATATGCGCGTGAAGCCCTCTCTGGAAGTAAGCGCACAGCCACCGGATGGATTTGCACAGCAGGGGACAAGCGGGGACGTAAGCATGGAAAACGTAACTTTCGGATATGAGGACAGGGCCGTCGTAAAAAACCTGGATCTGAGTATAAGACCGGGAGAAGTGTTCGCGCTGGTCGGGCCCACCGGTGCGGGAAAAACGACGATCGTGAATCTCCTGACGCGGCTCTACGACGTGGATGAGGGCCGCATCCTGCTGGATGGCGTTGACATCCGGGATATCCCCCCGGATGTGTTGCGAAGTGAGGTGGGCGTTGTGCCTCAGGATGTCTTTCTGTTCGACACGACCCTGAAGGAGAACATTCGCTACGGACGGCCGGACGCGGCCGACGAGGAGGTGGAACGGGTGGCACGGGAGCTTTATGCCCATGAGTTCATATCCGGGCTGCCGGACGGCTACCAGACGCGGGCCGGAGAGAGGGGTGTAAAGCTGTCAGGCGGACAGAAACAGCTTGTCTCTTTTGCGAGGGCGATGCTGACCGACCCACGCGTACTGATCCTCGATGAGGCGACATCCAGTGTGGACGCATACACCGAGGCCCTAATACAGAAGGCAATGACCCGGCTGCTGGAGAACAGGACGGTGCTGATTGTCGCTCACAGATTTGCCACCCTGCGTACGGCCGACAGAGCGGGGGTTATGGAAGATGGATTGCTGGTCGATACCGGCACCCACGCGCATCTGATGGAGACAAACGAAACCTACAGAAAACTTTTCCACCAACAGCAGTCACGGTAACCCGTATATTTCACGAGTCGTCAGCACGCGATCTATAAGAACAGCCTGCAGTTGCGGTGTAAGAACACAGCGCCTTTGACTGTTCTCATATCTGGCGCACTGACGACGCGGTAGAGTAGAAATGTGGCGCGGTGGCGTTTAGGCCCGGCTTATCTGGGGCTCG
>JBKHGK010000086.1:0-7287 GCA_046539705.1 Candidatus Brocadiia bacterium
GGTTAGTTTATCGTGACATATTCATGTAGGTGGCATCCAGAGCCCCCATTCCGCTCAGAGAACCCTCCGTATCGCGGAGTATGTGGAGGATAACCCCGTCGGTTTCGAAAAGGTGATTTCCCTGACGGTATTTGAAGAGGGGCTGTGTAAGAGCACCGGTCCACACGAGCGTATCGCTGCTTCCGTCCCCCCACTGGAGCCGCAGCGATCCGGACGTGTTCTCGGGGAAGGCGGAGTCGATCGAGCCGCTGACCTGCGTGCTGAGCTGCGGGGGCTCCTGGCCCTGGTAGGGGACGAAGACGGATATCATTGATTCCGCGTATCCTTTCATCGGATCGGCTGTGCAGCAAATCTGTGGGGCGGGTCCGTAGGTCCGGTCCTCCCATTCGGAGAGCGGAGGTTCGTCGAACACGCCCGCACGGCGGAGGTCAGAACGTGCTTTGAGGCGGGTGGTTATCCATCCCCTGAACGGGTCGGTTTCTCCCTCTTTCACGCTGACATCCATCTTGTCCGCAAGGGTGGCGAAGTGCCCCAGCAGGTTGGCTTCGGGGTAGATAGCGGTAAAACCCTGATTATCGGGCAGCAGCTCTACATTTCCTCCGGGCGTCAGCTGCCAGTTCATTTCCAGTGAGGGATTCTGTTGTTCCTCCCCTCCGTACCGGCTATCGTCGCCGCGGAGCATTCGATCGATCACCACCGTGGCGCGGTTTTTTACCCAGATGAGGATACGCAGATGCTCGGCGTGGACGCCTGCGCCGTATCCCTCGCGGAACCACCAGCCGTAAGAACCGGGCCAGTATCCGCCGCTGTACTGACTGACCACCGCACAGAAGGACTCATCCTCAAAAGACCTCAGATAATCGGGATTGGTGGGGACCTGATTCCAGCCATTCAGGTTCAGGGTGTTGTGCGCCGGCGTGGATTTACCGTAGGGGCCGATGCGGTTGTCAAACTCATCGCCTTCCCTGGCCTTTTGATCCATCGCATAGGTCAGTGTTCCCGTATCCACGAGCAGAGCTCGGCCGTCGCGGAACAGCTGCACGGAGTTGCGGGCGAGATGGCTGTGGGCTCCTCCCCATCGGCTGGCGTCGAATACCACGTATTCCGCGTCGCGGTCCCAGCCGTCGCGCATGAAAACCTGGCCAGCGTCCGCACAGTGAGCAAACTTCGGAGGATCCTTCTCGGGGAGGCCCGCGAGGCGTCTGACCTGAGACCGCTTCCGGAGGAAGGGAGTCATATCCTCGCCGCCGACCCATGCGGACGAACTTTCCTGTATTCCGCAGCAGTGCCCGTTGGGCCGGCGCGTGCTCACAGCGTAGTCGAACACCCGGGCGGCCGTTTCACCCACATCCGGCAGTTCCGCCTCCGGGAACGCCTTCTTCCAGATCATCAGGTTGTAGAAAGTGCTCTGATAGATCTCGTGATAGTTCGGATCGTGCTCCACGTGGGATCCATCGTCTTCGATATCGCGTCGGGCCATATCCTGATAGACCCATTGGGCCCGATTGAGGCATTTGTCGGCCAGGTCCAGCATGGGCAGGCATATGGCGGCCCAGAATATTCCATTGGTCTGGAGCAGTCGGATGTTACCCCGACTCTGTATTTTCTGGTTTTCCAGTACAAATTCAAGTTGGTCATTTATACTTTCGACCATCCGATCCACGAAATCCGCGTCAAATTCCGGACTGTCGAAGAAATACGGCATGAACCGGGCCCATCGGCTGATCCGGCTGGAGGTATGCATCACGCCGCCCGGTCGTTCTTTGCACGCCCACATGTCTTCGATGAAGACCCGGGCCGCACGTGCGTACTTTTCCTCGCCCGTAGATTGATATGCTGCCGCCAGTGACGGGAAGGCGGTGAATTTGATCACCCCTGGCCTTTTGTTCCAGTACTCCATCCCGCGCCCGATGCTTTCCTCCCCATCGGGGCCATGCAGCAGTGATCTGACCTGCGAGTCGGCTGATCGCAGATTGTCCTCATCGCAGGAGAGGGCATTGAGGGTGCGGTCCGCCACCTGGATTTTATCGGGCGTTTCCAGGTCAAGCGATTCTTTTGCCTCAGCGAGGGCGCTGGAGACTGTCTCTGCACGTTCGGCGATTTGTTCTTTTGTTGATGGTGCCATAGGTAGAGGTTCTTCGGGTGTTAGTGATAGGGTATGTTGGAGCAAGGCGAAGCGCCGGATCCCCGCATATTCACCGATTAGTCGGTTTTCACCCGTGAGACACGCAGGTTGCGGTACTCACCGACCGTCCATTTCATCTGGCGCAGCCCAATTTTGCCTTTACCGAGGACCGGACCGTACTGCTGGCCGTCGTCATACCAGTCGATAACGCATCGGCCATCGACCCCAAGGCGTACCAGCCCACCCTTTTTCAGCAAGGAGACGTGATGGACCTCATGATCGTCGGGGGGGATGCCGATGGGGCCATTGTCGACGAGGTAGAATCCGTGGTTTTTACGCATATTGCTGGTGGTGCGGCCGCCACCGCCCGGAGCATTTGCGTAGTAGGAAATGTGATAGCAGTCGATGTCCCCACCGGTGTAATGGCCGAATATACCAGTACGTTCATCGAGTGCGGGGTCAAGCACATCCTCGCCGTTGCGCCCCCGGGCGCAGAAGAAGACTATGTTGAGCCCACTTTCGCTCAGGATCCGACAGTCCCATTCCGCCAGGAAGTCCGCCGGCACATCCCGGTCACACCAGTGGACTATGTGCCCTTCCTTGCCATCAGCATCGGGGGTGAGTGACCGCATTCGCATCCATTCATCCTCGAAACTGATTGTCCCGGGCCCCTCAAGCTGCCAGGATTCGACATCATCCGCGCTGGTGAGGGGGACCTCAAAGACGGTTTCACCTCGCCAGCGATCCGGGTCCAGCTGACCGAGGTCCTGGGCTCCAAGGGTGTGATCGATTGCGCCGCGGTAAACGCTGGGTACGGCGGACAGTGCTTCTTCATGCGAGATATACCGGTTGGTCGTTCTTATCCCGCCCAGGAACCATCGGCTGGCGTCGACCTTCACCGTTTCAGCACTCTTCGTCTGCCAGGGACCGGATGTCTCGGGTGACAGTTTGGTTGGTGTGCCGTTTATGTAACCCTGAGCAAGGCCCCGATCGGCGTCCCACGTGTAGCATACGTGAAACCACTGTGGTCCCGGCAGACCGGGCACCTCGGCGACCAGGTTGGGCCCGTCTTCGGCTACCCATGATACTCCGCCGTAGCCTCTGTACCACCAGATGTTCCAGTCTCCCAGTTCCGGTAATTCAAGAAGGCGCTCACCTTCCCCGGACACCTCTGGCCCGTTGACTATTGGTTGATCCACATGGACCCAGGCCATCACAGTTCCCTGAGCGCCCAGAGGCGTATCGAGCTCAACCTCTGTGGGTTGATTCGTGGAAAAAGCTTCCACGCCGGTCCACGGCCCTGGTTGTTCTACGCTTTCATCCGGCACTATGGTTTCGGCCTGTATAAGCATCACTTTTACTCCCTGAAATTGACGTTGAGATATGGCACCATCTTGCGAAACGAACAGTATAAGGGGGAGTGTGGATCATTGGCAATATTGGAGTGGGAAGACGAGAGCTGTGTGTCGTGGATCGTTTCCGGTACAGGGTGTTATTGGCACCCAAAACGTAAGTATTCAGTGAACCACGTATCGGAATGTATGTAAAACAGGCTTCCAGCCTGTTCCCGCAGAGTCTCAGATGCCTCAGGCATGCGGATGGTACAATCCCACAGAGTCGGGCGGGATCACAAAAATCAACGGTGGCGGGCCGATAGCAGATCGACAAGTTCCCTGGCCACCGTCCCAGGGGCTGAATTGTCCCCCGCGGGGTTGTCGATCCGGGCCACCTGATCTCGATCATTGATCTTTGGTGAAACCGACTTCTTGCTGAAGTGCTCGCGGAAACTGTCCGGGTTCCGGATGGCGAATCGTACCCGGCCATTCTGCAGATGTATGGCGCTGATACCGATACGTGCGGCTTTGATGCGCAGGCGCGTTTCGAGAAGCAGGTTCTGCACTGCAGCGGGCAGGGCCCCGAAACGGTCCCGGAGTTCTTCGGCAAGGCTTTCCAGTTCCCCTTCCTCGGAGGCCCTTCCGACTTTCCGGTAGACTTCGATTCTCTGTTTCAGTCCCGGTATAAAATCATCCGGCAGAGTGACGTCGAGGCCCAGGTTGACATTTGCCACCGGTGGCGCGGCCAACTCCCTCAGCTCCTCGGACTCCCCCTTCAACCGGGACGTGGCGCGTTCCAGCAGACGGCAGTAGAGGTTGTAGCCGACCGCCGCTATATGGCCGGACTGCTGGGGGCCAAGGATGTTCCCCGCCCCGCGCAGTTCCAGGTCCCGCAGTGCGATATCGAAGCCGGCCCCGAGCTGGCTGTAACGGCGGATCGCCTTGAGTCGTTCCCGGGCCTTCGGAGTGATGGGGCGGTCCTGAGGAGTGAAGAAATACGCATAGGCCTTGTGCACATATCGCCCCACCCTGCCCCTGAGCTGGTGCATCTCGGCCAGTCCCAGCAGCTCGGCCCGGTTTACGATCAGGGTATTGGCGTTGGGTATGTCGAGTCCGTTTTCAATGATGGTGGTGCTCACCAGCAGGTCGATCTCGCCCTCGCTGAAAAGTTCCATGACATCCGCCAGCTTTCGCTCGGGCATCTGTCCGTGTGCCACGGCCACCGTGGCCTCCGGGACCAGCTCCCGGGCCATTTCCGCCACCTCCTCGATGCTGTGCACCCGGTTATGGACGACGAACGTCTGTCCGTCGCGGTTGAGCTCTCGCCGAACCGCGTTGCGAAATACGTCGGGATCAAATCTGCGCACTTTGGTCTCGATCGCCTGTCGTTCGCGGGGCGGGGTCTGGAGTGCGGATATGTCTCGCAGCCCCATCAGGGCCATGTGCAGCGTCCTGGGGATAGGGGTTGCGGTGAGGGTCAGCACATCGACCGTGGTGCGCATCTGTTTGAGCTTCTCCTTGTGCTTCACGCCGAACCGCTGTTCTTCGTCAATTATGACCAGCCCGAGCTGGCGAAACTGCACGTCATCCTGCAGCAGTTTATGCGTGCCGATTACGACGTCAACTTTTCCGGCGGCCATGTCCTCAATAATCTCGCGTGTTTCGGAGCCGGAGACGAACCGGCTGAGCATTTCCACCCGTACGGGGTAGTCGGCCATCCGACCCCGGAAGGTGCGGTAGTGCTGCTGGGCCAGCACCGTGGTCGGCACCAGCACGGCGACCTGATGCTCCCCCATAACCGCTTTGAAAGCGGCGCGCATGGCCACCTCCGTTTTCCCGTAGCCCACCTCCCCGCAGATGAGTCTGTCCATGGGACGGGTGCGCTGCATGTCCTGTTTGGTGGACGCAATGGCTTTGAGCTGGTCGTCCGTCTCCTCATAGGGGAATTCCGCCTCAAACTGTCGTTGCCATTCTCCGTCCGGGGGGAACTCGATACCGGGGCTGGCTTCGCGGGCCGCATGCAGGCGGAGAAGCTCGGCCGCGAGGTCCTCGGCCGCCTCCTCGGCTTTTTCCCGCTGTTTGTCCCACCGGCTTCCGCGCAGTTTACTGAGTTCCGGGCGCCGTCCGCCGACTCCGATGTACCGGTGGACAAGTTCTATCCGGGTGGCCGGCACGTACACCCTGACGTCGTCCGCGAATTCCAGCTCAAGATGTTCCTGTTCCCGCCCCTTCCGTTCCAGCACCGTCATACCCCGGAAGCGGGCTATGCCGTGCTGCACGTGCACCACCATATCGCCGGGGCTCAGCTCGCCGGTCTCCCTCACCGGTTGGGATTCTCCGGCGCGCTGGGCCACCCGCCGCTGGCGGTATCGGCCAAATAAACGGTGATGCGGAATCAACGCAAGATCAGCGTCGGGAAAACTCACCCCGTGGTTCAATCGCCCTTCGCGGAAACGAACGACCTCCTCCGCATCGGTCTCCCTCTCCTTCAGTATGGCCGACAGCCGTTCCCGTTCCGCCCCGGCGGTGCAAAACACATAGACGTGGCGGCGTTCTGCGCAGATGCGCTCCAGTTCATCGAGCGCGCTCTCCAGGTCAACTCCATAGACATCCCGACACTCGCACTCTATCCTGACCGGCTCCGTTCCCACTTCCTCTCCGGGTTCACAGAGCTGGAGGCGCGTGTGTGCCCCCAGTTTATCCCGCATCCGGGCGGGATCGTGCAAAAACTCCTGGGATTTCATATCTCCCCGGAGCTGCCGGGCCCGCTGCCACAGATGTGTTGGTTCCACCACCACTGCCAGGGTGTCGTCGTTGAAATACGCCGTCAGGTCAGAATCGCCCGCGGTGGGGTCATGCAGGGGGTCACCGGCGCCAACGAGCTGCCAGCTTCTGACGCGTTCGTTGCTGAGCTGAGTGGAGGGGTTGAAAGTCCGGATGGAGTCAATCTCATCCCCGAAGAATTCGATCCGCACCGGACGTTCCGTTCCATGACTGAAAACGTCCAGGATGCCCCCGCGCAGGCTGTAACTGCCGGCCTGTTCCACCTGGGGGGCGCTGTAAAAATCGTTCTCGACGAGCCATTCCACCAGTTCCCGCGGGCCGATCCGCTGTCCGACACTGACGGACCGAGCGCCGCTGCGCAGCTGTGCCGGTCTGCAGACGGGTTGGAGGAGTGCATTTATGCTGGTGGTAACAATTCGGGTGTGCGGGCGGGGTTCGAGAAACTCCTCCCCACTCCTGTCTCCGGTCCCGAACATGAGATGCCGAAGTATGCCCAGCCGTGACCGGACGATCTGTTCGTCGGGCTCCTCCCCGTCGCCCGGCAGCACTTCGAGTGCCGGGAAGTGACAGGCCATGCCATCCCGGCACAGATTGATATCTTCGGCGAATTCCTCGGCGTATTCCATGCCGGGGCAGACCACCAGCATCTGTGCGGGAACGGAGCGGGACAGCGCGGCACAGGTCAGCGCGCCGGCGCTGGATACGGGGCCCTCCGCGGCTATATCGTCTCCCTCCGGCAGCTGTCTGATGAGGGTCTGGATGCCCTCGACATCTCTTAATGTATCGATGATATCCCGCATGGCGCCAGTAATCGGGGCGTATGAGTTCAGTAGAACGAGGCGCGGAGAAAGGCTCAGGGCCGGCACTACCGTACAGTCCCAACCGGAACAGGTGCTTATTACCTCTCACCTCCCGATTATCGCAATAATCCCATCTCCGGTAAAGCCGTTTCCCCGTGGTTGCCCTGTCATACGTGATGTATAGCCCGGATATTTCACGAGTCGTCAGTGCGCCAGATATGAGAACAGCCAAAGGCGGGTGTAT
>JBKHGK010000087.1:0-7144 GCA_046539705.1 Candidatus Brocadiia bacterium
GGTGATCGGTGTCTCGTGTGGTAAGGAGTGGTGTTCTTCTGGTTTCCGTGTTCACTCCGATCTCAGTCTGTTCAGCGTTCGGCGGGCGGTTGCTCGCACCCGACAGTTGCTGGCTTCATCCCGATGGTGGAGGAGGCTCTCCTCGGCCTCATCGTCAGGTAATTGTTCGGGGATGTTCCGTATTGTATCAATTTTGCGCCTGATTGTCCTCTCGCGAACGATAGCACCGGCCAGGAGTGCGGTTGCGATAAGGATGCTCCGGGGAGGTGCCCCGATTCCCGCCAGGCGCAACAAAAGCGCGAGTCCGGCTCCGGGCCCCAGTGCCAGGAGCTGTGAGTCGGATTCGAATTTGACGATCAGCGCTCCGCCGGCGCAGCTCACCCATACCAGGACCAGCGGCCAGAGACCTTCGGTGCGAAACCCGGCGCGGACCACTTCCAGATATCGCCGGAGCAATGAGGCCATCACTATCCCGGAAGGCACGGCGACCAGCCAGATGAGCAGCGCCACAAAAATGCCGGCCATACCCAGTTTCCACACAATGATGCCGGAGGCGATTGCGACGGTACCGAAGAACACAACAGGCAGGGCATAGTGAACAAGGTGATAATGGGGCCGCAGGGAGGATTTGAGCCGATAGAGGTCAAGGTAACCGGCCCCGAGCTGGCCGCGCTCAAAGTATGCATCCGGCATGGTGCTGGCCGATTGTCTGAGCGTTTCCCAGGCTTCCGTCGGTTTCATTTCCGGCCTGCGCTGGAGCGTCCATGCCACGGCCGCGGCGATCCTGGGAGAGGCGAAGGACGTGCCGACCGATTCCATACGGCGCAGAAGTTGTTCGTAGGGGAGGAACTCCCGGTCGATGAACGTGATATCCCCGGAGGCCGCAATGTCCACCCATTCCCCGTAGTTGGAATGCAGGGCCTTGCCGGTGGGCTCCGCACTGGCAACGGCAATAACGTGTTCATAAGCGGCGGGATAGGACTTTTCCGGTGAATTATCATTGCCCGCGGCCGCGATAACTATGGCCCCCGTCTGCGTGATGCTATGGAGCAGGCGCTTTTCATCATCGGACGGTCGGCCCCGACCCAAACTCAGATTCACGATGATGCGCAGGTCCGGATGTTCGTTGCAGAAGGACAGGACCTGGCGGAGGGATTGCCGGTATTTGTCACGCCCCTGCTCACGGGTTGCACCTTCGGACGGGAGCCCGGCGACCGGGACGCGGCAGTATCGTCGGACCACACGCGCGACCAGGCTTCCGTGCGAGATGTCGTCCTCGGACACGTCGAGCGTCCTGCCGCCGACAAAGGCCGGATCGAGGGGGGTGTCGAGGATAAACACCACGACGTCCTCCTCGCCCAGTTCGTTCCGGGTCGGCAGTGCCCCATACCTCGCATCAATGACGGGGCTGCGGCGGGCTCGGGCGGCGAAGCTTGCGCCCAGGACGATTATCAGTCCGGCCAGAATCAGTCCTCTCACACTCCAGCGCACGTGTGCACCTCATCCCGAACGGTTATCTAATTCTGCACGGTGCAATACAACGGCCATCTGGCTGTCGGGACGCAATCTCGCGTGGTGACAGATCTCGTATCCTGCCACCCAGAGTATCCTTCCGGAGCTGTCAACAACAATCGGTATGCGGTCACGCAGATGACGCGGGATCCGACGGTCGATCATGAAATCCTTCAGTTTTCTGTGTCCGGGCGATCCCAGGGGATAGAAGACATCCCCGGGACGCCGGTTGCGGATGATGAACGGTGGAGAGACCGCGTCGTGAGACAGGTACACGTTATGGTCCTCGCCCTCCCGGATCAACTCGTCAACGTTCCGGCCGGTCACCTCCATTATCTCGGCGGATATCGCCCTTCCGGAGGGCAAAGAGGTGTGCCCCGGCAGGGATAACGCTGTCTCCCAGGTGGCGGGGGCGGAGGAATCTTTCGTGAAATGCAGTATGCCATGTTCCCGCCTAACGATAATATCGCCCGGCAGGCTTACCGCGTCTCCGACGCTTTTTTCCGGCAGTGCGGCCGCCTTCTCATAGTGTTCCCGGCTCAGGTCACCCGGCTCCCGGACTCCCGGCAGTTCGGCGGTGGCCCGACGGATAACGGCTTTTCTCAGTTCGTCTGAGAGCGCTTTCAATTTTCCGGCGTCCAGGCTCAGGAGGGGCGTATGATCGTCAAGGCGGATGTCATCCCAGAACCGGTCTACCTTCTTCTCGAGGGCGGCCACGATCTCACGGGAAAGGCCTGCGATGCGGCAGAGACCGGTGGTTGTATCGCTCTCCTCTTCTGGTTCCAGATCGGGTATTACCTCATGACGGATGTAGTTGCGCTGGTAGTCCGTGTTTGTGTTGGACGAGTCAGTTCTATATGGCTGGTCAAGCTGATCCAGGTAGTTCAGCACATCGTTCCGCCCGCATTCAAGGAGCGGTCTGATCAACACTAACTCCGGGTCACACGACATCGGCCGGCGCGGGGCAATTGCGCGGAGCCCCCTTATGCCGCATCCCCGGACAAGGCGCATCAGAACCGTCTCCGCCTGATCATCTGCATGATGCCCCGTGGCGACTTTGCAGGCGTCCACATCGCGGGCACTACGGGCAAGGAATCTGTATCGGACCCGCCTTCCGGCGTCTTCCAGCGACTCTGCCGATTTTTGTTGTTCATACAGGTCGAGTTTGACTTCTCTGTGCGGGATACCGAGCCGGTCGGTGAGCCGGCGGCAAAAGGCCGCGTCTTCATCGGCTTCGTCCCCCCGGAGGCCGTGGTGGAGATGAGCGGTGCGTATTGTGAGCGGCAGCTCCCCGGATTGCGACAGATCGTTGAGGGCCATCAGAAGCGCCACCGAGTCCGGTCCTCCGCTCAGACCCACCAGAACCGCCTCGCCGTCCTGGAGCATATGATGTGCCCGAATGCTTTCCAGAGCGGTTTGCGCGAGTTGACCGATATGAGTCATGATTGAATGACCCGTTGTCACCGAGAAACGAGAGGAAAGGGGACGGGCTTATCCCGTATATTTCACGAGTCGTCAGTGCGCCATATATAAGAACAGACAAAGGCGCTCGTGTTCTTACACCGCAACTGCAGGCTGTTCTTATAGATGGCGTGCTGACGGCTCGGTCGTAGACCAAACCGGTGTCGCCGATACCGTTGAAAACACCCTGTTTTTATAAATCTGCCTTTAAACTTGGGATTACCGTTTGGTGATATCGGTTTTAGAATAATTAACGCTTGAGGTTTGTGAAATATGCGGGCTTATTGTAGCTGGCCGGTACAGATTCCGGAGAGATCTATGTGGTCCAGAGGGGGAATGGTTTTGCCATCGTGCAGGAACTTTACTCCGTCCACCCAGCTGCCTGTATAGTCCGGTCGGGTCAGTGTTTTGACAAGGGTATGTTCGGTTACTCTCGCGCCGGTTGAGCCCTGGAAATAGGATGATCTCCAATTCCTCTGTGTCGCGTCGTTGTCCTGGAGATCAACAATCGCCACCTTCCTGTCGTCGACTGTGCGGATCTCCCGCAGGTGCACGGGATTTCCGTTGAAGTGAAAGCGGGACAGGGCGGAGCAGAGGGCCGAGAGTTTATCTTTGAGCGGGAGGTCGGGCGATATTTTTAGATAGAACTGTTTGGTTATCTGTTCCGCACGGGAGTCGGGTCCGTAGACCGGTATGAACTCAGCCGGTTCCGCGGGCGGATTTTTCTCCTGTTCAGTGGAACGGTTGTGAGCGAGGTGGCTCGTTATTCCGCGGGATGCTCCCAGATAGGCGGCTGTGGCGCATGGGAGAGCCAGGATCGCGATCCCCAGGAGAGTCCGGGCGGTATTATCCAGCATTGTTCTTCTGTCATTGTTCATCGAGGGCTCCGTATCATCTCATGTGTGGTTGTTATAGCTGCCAACGAGGCCGGCCTGGCCGGCGACCGAGCGGTCAGTTCGGGGGCCCTGCCCGGGCGGTTGCACTGACGACTCGTGAAAAACCAGCCACAGTCATGGTGCCAGTGAACGCTCCGAGCTTAGACGGGACCGGCCGGGAGGTCAAGTTAATCTGTAAGGCCAACATTTGGCGAACACTCAGCTGGCGTGTACAATGATCGTGTTCGGGGTGTCGAAGGGGGATAAGTTGCACTGCGATTTCTTGCGTCGTCCGGATGGTCAGATATCGGCGGCGGCCTGTGAGGGAGACACCCTGAAGCTCTCAGGACGGATTGCCTTTTTCTGTAAGTTCATGGTGGTGTTACTTGGTCAATGGATGATCTCGATTACGACATTATCATAGTGGGAGCCGGTCATGCGGGCTGTGAGGCGGCTTTTGCGGCCGCAAGGATGGGGGCGGACACCGTTCTTCTGAGTATCGACCTGGACAAGGTGGCCTATATGAGCTGTAATCCGGCGATCGGGGGACTGGCCAAGGGGCAGCTCGCCCGGGAAGTGGATGCGCTCGGGGGAGAGATGGGGAAGGTGATCGACGCCACGGGGATCCAGTTTCGCATGATAAACACCAGTAAGGGCCCGGCAATGCACTCTCCACGTGCACAGGCCGATAAAGCCCGGTACAGTCTTGAGATGAAGCACCGGCTTGAGGGACAGGAAAACCTGGCCCTCAGGCAGGAGGTGGTGGATGCCGTTCTTGTGGATGACGGGCGTGTGTGGGGCGTGAGGTGCCGGAGCGGACTGACGTACAGGGGGAGGGCGGTGATATTGACGACGGGTACTTTTCTGCGCGGGGTCCTGCACTGTGGCGGCTGGCAGACCCGGGGCGGGAGGATGGGGGAGATGAGCTCCGAGGAGCTGTCCGGTACCCTGAAACAGGCGGGATTGACCGTGGACAGGCTCAAAACCGGCACGCCCCCACGGGTGAACGGCCGGAGCCTGGATTGTGACCGGATGAAGGTGCAGCATGGCGACGAGGAAATTCAACCGTTTAGTTTCTCCACGGAGCGAATAGAGCGTGAGCAGATACCGTGTTTTATGACCTCCACCAACCCCCGAACACACGAGATAATACGGGAGGCGCTGGACAGGGCTCCGCTCTATACCGGACAGATCAAACATACCGGGCCCCGGTACTGTCCGTCGATCGAGGCAAAAATCGTTCGTTTCGAGGACCGGGACAGTCATCAGCTGTTCATCGAGCCGGAGGGCCGCAATACGCTCGAGTACTACTGCAACGGACTGTTCACAAGTCTGCCCCGGGACGTTCAGGAGGCGATGCTGCACAGCATTCCGGGGCTTGAAGAGGCGCAGATCATGCGTTACGGCTACGCGGTGGAATACGATTTTGTGCCCCCGACCCAGCTCTCACCGGGCCTGGAGACAATGGCGGTGAAGGGCCTTTTCCATGCGGGCCAGATCAACGGCACGAGCGGTTACGAGGAGGCGGCCGGGCAGGGCATAGTGGCAGGAATTAACGCGGGGCGGAGTCTGAAGGGCAAAGAACCTCTTGTGTTGGGCAGGGACGAGGCGTATATAGGCGTGCTGATCGACGATCTGGTGACCAGAGGGACCGATGAACCCTACCGTATGTTCACCTCACTGGCCGAATATCGGCTGATGCTGCGGCAGGACAACGCGGATCGCCGCCTGATGAAATACGGGTATGAGAATGGCCTCATATCGGAGTCGCAGTGGCAGGATCTGCAGCGCAAGGAGGAGGAGATTGAACGACTCAAGGAGTATCTGGACGACACCACCCACGAGGGAGATCATCTGAGCAAGATCCTGCGCCGTCCGGAGATGGACCTGGAGCAGATGGAGCAGGTTGATCCGGAGATAGGTCGTCTCGCCGCCGATCCCCAGGTCAGGGAGCAGGTGGAAATCGATGCCAAATACGAGGGATATCTGCAGCGACAGCAGCGGCAGATAGAGAAGTTTCGCCGATCGGAGGACATGAAAATCCCCGCCTGGCTTGATTTCGGGGAAATACCGGAACTGCGGAACGAAGCACGGGAGAAACTCAGCGAGGTGCAGCCGGTCTCGATCGGTCAGGCCTCACGGATCAGCGGCATCTCCCCCGCCGATATATCCGTACTGATGATCTACATTGAAGGAGATAAAAAGGATGAAGGGGACGAGTCATGATTGATAAACGACACATACTCGAACTGGCGGCGCCGGATATTGCAGACTGGTTCGATCGGCAGGATGAACCCTCATACAGGGCGGACCAGCTCCGCAGCTGGATTTATGATAAATACGCGTGTTCGGCGGCGGAGATGACGAATCTGTCCAAGGAACTTCGGAGCAAACTGAGGGAGAATTTTCGGTTTGATCATCCCCACATTGCCGAACGTGTGTCGTCCGAGGACGGAAACACGGAGAAGTTTGTCTTTGAGCTTGCCGGCGGCCACCGTATCGAGAGCGTGGCGATGGAATCGGAGAACGGTTACACATACTGCATTTCCTCCCAGTCCGGATGCCCCCTCGGCTGTACCTTCTGTGCGACCGGTGCGATGGGCTACGGGCGGGATCTCACGGAAAGTGAGATCCTGGGACAGGTACTTGCGATGGCGAGGGAGAAGGGGACGCTGGGCAACGTGGTGTTCATGGGAATGGGGGAGCCGCTTCTGAACCTGAAGGCCGTGCTGCCGGCCCTGGAATCGCTGACTGATGAGGAGAGATTTGCCCTGGGCACCCGCCGGATAACCGTCTCCACGGCGGGGATAACACCCGGTATAGAACGTCTGAGCGGATCCCCGGCCAGACCCAACCTGGCCCTCTCGCTCAACTCACCGTTCCAGGAGCAGAGAACCGAGCTGATGCCGGTGAATGAGCCTTATCCACTGGATGATGTGCTGGTCGCGTTCGAGAACTACGCGGACCGCACGGGTCGCCGGCTCATGATCGAGTACGTGCTGCTGGGGGGAACGAATACCTCTCGCGATGCCGCACGTGCGGTGGCCGGGATAGCGGGACGTCTGGGGGCGATGGTGAATCTGATAGCATACAATCCCGCCCGGGGAAGCGACTACAGGTCTCCGGAGCGGGCGGAGGTGGATGGATTCCGGGATGTGCTCGAGGACAGGGGGGTGCGGGTAACCCAGAGGTATCGCCGCGGCAGGGATATAGAGGCCGGCTGCGGTCAGCTGGCGGGAGCGAAGGAGCAATAAATTGTTCGAAAATCGTAAATCGCTGGTGATATAACGATAACC
>JBKHGK010000088.1:0-7126 GCA_046539705.1 Candidatus Brocadiia bacterium
GGGTAAGCGGAATGACGGTGGGCCGGGGTGTGTTTGACGTTAGGACCGGCTGGTCGTAGTCTATCAGATCGAGTTCATCGTTTTAGAGACACAGAGATGACTAAAGAACTACCCGACGAGCGAGGATATTATGGCGAGTTTGGAGGACGCTTTGTCCCCGAAACGCTTGTTCCGCCCCTGGAGGAGCTTGAAACGGCGTATCGGGATGCAAGGTGTGATCCGGATTTCGGTGAGGAGCTGGATTATTATCTCCGGGAATACGTGGGGCGGCCCAACCCCCTTTATTTTGCGGAACGTCTCACCCGGCGGATTGGCGGCCCCCGTATTTATTTCAAACGGGAGGATCTGAATCACACGGGCGCACATAAAATAAATAACACGCTCGGGCAGGTTTTGCTGGCGGAACGCATGGGCAAAGACCGGATAATCGCCGAGACCGGGGCCGGTCAGCACGGGGTGGCCACGGCCACGGCGGCGGCCATGTTCGGGATGGACTGCGAGGTTTATATGGGGACGGAGGACATACGGCGCCAGCGGCTGAACTGCCTCCGGATGCGTCTGCTGGGGGCCGAGGTCGTTCCCGTTGATACCGGATCCTGCACCCTGAAAGATGCCACAAACGAGGCGATGCGTGACTGGATGGCATCATTCGAGGACACACATTATATCCTTGGGAGCGTGGTGGGGCCACATCCGTTTCCGGCCATAGTTGCCTCCTTCCAGTCCGTCATAGGAGAGGAGGCCCGCGAGCAGATCCTGGAACATGAGGGCCGACTGCCGGATATGCTGGTGGCCTGTGTGGGCGGGGGCAGCAATTCGATGGGTCTGTTCAATGCCTTTCTGGAGGACGGTGATGTGCGGATGGTCGGAGTGGAGGCGGGGGGATATGGCGATAAAACCGGCCAGCACGCTGCGACGCTTGTCCACGGGCAGCCCGGGGTCCTTCATGGATCGCTCAGTTACGTGCTGCAGGATGGTGACGGACAGACGACGCCGGTGCACTCGGTGGCGGCGGGATTGGATTATCCGGGGACCGGCCCGGAACACAGCTATCTGAAGGTGCGCGAGCGGGCTGAATATCATTCCGTCACGGACAGGGAAACTCTGGAAGCTTTTCAGGTGTGCAGCGAAGCGGAAGGTATACTGCCGGCGCTGGAGAGTGCCCATGCGGTGGCATGGCTGATGCAGGAGGGACCGGATTTGCCGCAGAACAGCCTGGCCGTCCTCTGCATGTCGGGCCGCGGAGATAAAGATGTTTATGAAGCATGCGAGAAACTTGGCATGACCGATGAGGATGGATCGGATGACAATACTGCTGAGGAGCTGCCGAAGTGAACAGGATTGATCGAACATTCAGGGCGTTGCGGAAAGAGGGTGAAGCGGCCTTCATACCGTTTCTCACCGCCGGTGATCCTGATCTGGATACGACGGAGGAGGCGATCATCGGGGCCGAGAAAAACGGCGCTGATATTATTGAACTCGGGTTTCCGTTTTCCGACCCTGTTGCGGACGGCCCGACCATACAGGCCTCATACACCCGGGTGCTGGAAACCGGTCAGAGCTGTGAAGATGTGTTCCGGCTGGTGGAACGCGTTCGGGAAAGATCCAGTATCGCCATTGTGGCCATGATATCATACAGCCTTGTCTACAGAATGGGCGCCGGTGCGTTTCTTGACCGTGCCTGTGCAGCGGGCCTTGATGGTGCAACCATTCCGGATCTTCCGGTTGAAGAGAGTTGCGGGCTTCATTCTGCGGCCGGTGAAAGGGATTTTCACCTGGTGAGTTTTGTGACGCCGGCCACCACCCCGGAGCGTCGCGCGGAGGTCGTCGATATGGCGGGCGGATTCATCTATTATATAGCCGTGCGCGGAATAACGGGAGAGAGAAGTAGCCTGCCGGACGATCTGGCCGCGAATTTGCACGAGCTGAAAGAACTGACCGATGTACCGGTGGCCGTTGGGTTTGGCATTTCCAGACCCGAGCAGGCCTCCGTGGTGGCGCGGGAGGCCGACGGAGTTATTGTCGGGAGCGCTATTGTCCGACGCATGTTGGCGGCCCACGAAAAGGCGGAGGATGCCGCCGATGCAGCAATTCGGTTTATTGGTGAGATGGCCGAAGCCACCAAAAGCGTTCATCCCCGTTCCAGAGAGGGTAATAATTGACAAAATTGATCCTGTTTCGTATAAAATCTGGGTATTTACATTCCTTTATAGCAACTGCCGGGGGGTTTGATGACTGAAAACACAGATATTCTGGAGCATGAGCTGGTGGACGGTATCCACGTTCTCCGGTTGAAGACAAAACGGCTGGATATAAGCAGCCCGGTGATGATTCTGGAAGACGTGCTCGAAGAGATCGTGGAGGAGTCCGGCGTTCCCCGGGTCGTGCTCAATCTGGAGTCCGTCCAGTTCCTCGTCACGACGGCGCTGGCGAAGCTCGTCCGGGGACGGGAGGGTATTCGCGAGGCGGGTGGAATCCTCATACTGTGTGAGCTGCAGGGACCGGTCCGGGAGGTTATGGACGTCACCGGTTTTGATGAGCTGTTTGAGATTTATGAGACCGAGGAGAGTGCCGTCCAGGGTGCGGAAAAACACAAAGCTTAGGCTCCGGGTGAAAAACCGGCTCTGGATTCGCGTGTCCCTGTTTACCGCTGGGTCCGATGCACGGCTTATGCGCGCGCCCCTGAGGCGCCAGCCCCTTTGGAGTACGGTGGCCATTCCCCCGCTTTCTGTGATGAGGTCGCCGACGAGTATTATATCTGGAGAAAACGGATGGATATGGATGACGTAATGCACATTATGGAGGAGGAGGACGTGGAGGTTGTGGATCTACGTTTTATGGATCTGCCCGGCCTCTGGCAACACTTCAGCGTGCCCGCCGATATGATCGATGCCGAGGCGCTGGAAAGTGGGTTTGGCATCGACGGCTCAAGTATGCGCGGATGGCGGTCAATCAGTGAAAGTGACATGGTGATCTTCCCGGATCCTGACACCGCTGTGATGGATCCTTTCAGCCAGACACCAACGCTCATTATCAACTGCAATATTGCTGACCCCATCACGAAGGAAAATTATGCCCGTGATCCGCGTTTTACGGCGATAAAGGCTGAGAAATATCTGCAGACCTCCGGTATAGGGGATACGGCCTATTTTGGCCCGGAGCCGGAATTTTTTGTGTTCGATGAAGTACGATACGATTCCCGACAGAATTCGTCGCATTATTTTGTCGATTCGGTGGAGGGGCACTGGAATACCGGCCGGAAGGAGTCGCCCAATCTCGGTTACAAAATGCGTTCAAAGGAGGGTTATTTCCCGGTTGCGCCGGCGGATTCGATGCAGGAGCTGCGCAACGATATGGTCAAACTGATGGGGAAATGCGGGCTGGAAGTTGAATGTCATCATCACGAGGTGGCCTCCGGCGGACAGGCCGAGATTGATCTGAAATACAATACTCTTCTGAAGATGGCCGACCAGCTTCTGATTTACAAATATATCGTGAAGAATGTGGCCCGGCGTAACGGCAAAACGGCCACTTTCATGCCGAAGCCAATTTTTGGCGATAACGGCAGCGGGATGCACGTGCATTTTTCGATCTGGAATGACGGAAAACCGCTGTTTGCAGGGGAGGGTTACGGCGGATTGAGCGAGATGGGCCTGTGGGCGATCGGCGGACTTATTGAGCATGGCGGGGCGCTGGTTGCGATAACGAGTCCCACCACCAACTCTTACCGGCGTCTTGTCCCCGGATATGAAGCACCGGTGAATCTCGCCTATTCGTCCAGGAATCGCAGCGTGGCCATCCGAATTCCCATGATTGAGCCGACGCCGGCCTCGCGGAGAGTCGAATTCCGCTGTCCGGATCCTTCCTGCAACCCTTACCTGGCCTTCTCCGCGCTGCTCATGGCCGCAGTTGACGGGATAAAGAACCAGATTGATCCGGGAGAAGCGCTTGATCGCAATATCTATGAACTCCCGCCTCAGGAACTGGCCCGTATACCCTCCACCCCGGAGTCCCTCGATGAGGCTCTTGAGGAGCTTGAAAGAGATCATGAATTCCTTCTGCAGGGGGATGTATTCACCCAGGAGGTGATTGATGCCTGGATCGAATACAAACGGGAGAACGAGGTCATGCCGGTCCAGCTGCGACCGCATCCGGAGGAGTTCAATCTGTATTTCGACATTTAATCTCTCTGAGATTCCCTTAATCCAGGTGATAGGATGGAATCCGTTCTTCAGTTTGCCCTCGATCACGTTAATTTTGACCAGGCGATATGTGTGGCGCGCGAGGCCGTTGATGGCGGTGTTGAGCGTCTTGAGGCGGGTACGCCGCTGATCAAAAGTGAAGGCCTTGAGGTCGTGCGTAAATTGCGGCAGGAGTTTCCCTCCGCCACCATCGTTGCGGATATGAAGATTATGGATGCCGGCCGGGTGGAGGCGGCCTGTGCCGCGAAGGCCGGAGCCGACGTCGTGCATGTGCTGGGTGTGGCTTCTGACAGCACCATCCGGGAGTGTGTCGAAGCGGCGGAACGATACGATGCGTCGGTGTGTGTGGATATGGTGGGTTTTTCGGATGTCGACCGGCTTGTGGGCCGCGCGAAGGAAGTGGAACAGCTGGGCGCCGGTAGTCTGTGCATACACACACCGATTGACGAACAGATGCAGGGAGAGGAGCCGTTTGATAATCTTCGGGCCGTGGCCGCGGAGGTGAACATTACCGTCGGGGTGGCGGGAGGGATCAATAGCGAAACTGCTCCCCGGGCCGTCCAGTCGGGTGCGGACATCGTCATTGTTGGAGGGGCCATTGCGAAGGCTCCGGATGCCACGGAGGCCGCGGAGGCCATTCTGAAGGCCATGGCCACCGGTAAAGCCGTCGAAACGGACCTCTACAAACGGTTGGGAGAGGATGACATATCTGACGTCCTTGCGCGCACGTCCGCCGCCGATGTAACCGGTGCCCTTCATAACACGGGTGTAATTAAGGGACTGAATCCGGTCTGCCGTGGACTGCATATGGTCGGGCGGGCACTGACGGTGTGGACTTATCCTGGAGACTGGGCCAAGCCGGTGGAGGCGATCGACAGAGCCGATCCCGGGCAGGTGCTGGTGATTGATGCGGGTGGGCGGCCACCGGCCGTATGGGGGGAGATGGCCACGCTCAGCTGCGTGCAGCGCAAACTGGCCGGGGTTGTGATCAATGGGGCCATACGGGATACCATGAATATTCGGGAAATGAAATTCCCCGCCTTCTCCCGGCAGATTACGCCGGTTGCCGGTGAGCCCAGGGGACAGGGGATGATTGACGTGAGACTGCATTTCGGGGGTCAGCGAATACGAACCGGCGATTGGATCGTTGGGGATGATGACGGTGTGGTGGTGATACCGAAGGAAAAGGCCGTGGAAGTGGCCAACCGTGCCCAGGCGGTGCTGGAGGAAGAGGATCGCGAAATGGCCGAGATTGAAGATGGAAGCACGCTGGGCCAGGTGGCTGAACTTTCCCGATGGGAACAGGTTGGGGAGAGCCATGATGAGGGATGATGAGAACGCAATCTCGGCCTCGGTCCGGCAACGCCTCCGTGAAGTTCAACGGGTGGTCGAGCAGATCGATGAGGGACCAACCGAAAATCTGCTGACCGCAATCGAGCACGCTCCCGCCGTGTTCGTGACCGGTAAGGGCCGATCCGGATATATAGCGCGCTGCTTTGCCATGCGATTGATGCAGATGGGGCTGGAAACCCATGTGCCGGGCGAAGCCACCTGCCCCCGGCTGGTGAAGGAGGATCTGCTGATTGCGGTCTCGTGCTCCGGCACTACTAAGACGACCGTCGAGATCAGTCGTCTGGCCCGAGATGCCGGAGCCCGGGTGGTCGTCCTGACCGCCACGGCGGAATCCGAACTCTCTTCTCTGGCCCACGAACTCATCACGGTGCCGATAACGGAACAGACCGTAACCGAAGGGAGGGGCCGACCGTTTGGTCCCCACAACAACACCCTGTTCGAGGAGACGCTCCTGTTATACTTCGATGCCCTCATACCGGGGCTTATGCGCCGTCTGGACATCCCACCGTCCACCCTGGATCGACGCCATGCGAATCTCGAGTAACCCCTCGGAAGTGCATCGGGAGGTGTGAATTATGCCCCGTACTTTCTGCATCATTGGTGCCGGCAGCGTGGGACAGGCCCTGGCGTATCTGCTCCATCACGCCGGATGGACCTTCATCGGGGCGGCGAGCCGCAAATTCGAGTCCGCCTCGGAGGCCTGCCGGTTCGTGGGAGATGGAATACCGGCCGAGGATAAGGGAGAGCTCGCCAACGCCGCCGACCTCATCTTTGTCACCACCCCTGATGAGGCAATAGCCGGAGTGTGCGAGGAACTGGCCGATCAGGATGCCATTCGGCCCGGTTCGGTTGTCGCTCACTGCAGCGGTGGCCTGTCGTCCTCGATTTTGGAGCCGGCCCGGAAATGCGGCGCACATATCGGGAGCCTCCACCCACTGCAGACGCTGCCTGATCCGGAACGGGGGGTCGCCCTGTTGCCGCAGTCAAAATGTTGTGTTGAAGGCGATGAAAAGGCCGTGGAAACCCTCCGGGAGGTGGTGGATAGCCTGGGGGCCGAGGCGTTCACCATACCCACCGGCCGTAAAGCACTGTATCATGCGGCGGCGGTTATGGCCTGTAACTACCTGGTGACGCTCGAATCCGTGGCCGTGCGGATGGGGGAGGAGGCGGGTATGGAATCCGGCACGGTGCTGGAGGCGTTCCTGCCTCTCATACAGGGAACTGTGACAAACCTGGAGGACGTGGGCCTGCCCGAGGAGGCCCTGACGGGACCGATTGCACGGGGGGACGTTGCAACTGTACGGCATCATATGGAAGAAATACGCGAGAGTATGCCGCAATTGCTGCCCCTGTACTGTGAGCTTGCACGGCAGACGGTGCAAGTGGCGCGAACGGGCGGTGAGCTGGACGAGACAGAAGCAGAACACATGAACCGTCTTATTGCCAGCGTTTTGGACTGAACTGCCCGGATAAGATGACGGGCCGTGAGACGGTGTTTTCCATCAATCCTTCGTCATTTAACCCGTATATTTCACGAGTCGTCAGTGCGCCAGATATGAGAACAGTCAAAG
>JBKHGK010000089.1:0-7084 GCA_046539705.1 Candidatus Brocadiia bacterium
CCGATAGATACAAAGGTCAACAGGCAACAACCAAACCGACCTTAGTGTGACGTTCATCCGGTGTGTGTGCAAACGAACACGTCCGTGCCCGGCCGCCGGCTGAGGCCGCCGATCGGTGCTCTCTTTTCCATCATACCACCGCCCATCACACCTTCGCCAATCTCCGTTCCATCTCCATTTCTCCCCAAAGCCCCGTCAGCTGTCCCATCGCGAATTCCCCGGGGCAGACAACGTTGACACAAACGGCAAGTTCTGCTATAAGGGCAGTTCATTCATTGATGGGAGACTTTCTGTGAAACGGACTATATGTTCGGTAATCTTCCTGCTCACGCTGTTTGGAGCCGGCCTGCGGGCCGACCCGGAGCCCGAATACATCCACGGTCACACTCTGGGGCACGCCTACCTGAAACAGCACTGGTCGAAGGTCCTGATGAACGTGTCGAATCCCGGAGAGCAGGGGGCCAGACTCAATTCAGTGCTGACCGTCCGTGACCGGCTTAAATCGGTCAAGTACTCCCGACCTTTCTACATGCCCCCCGGCTCGGAACGGCAGGTCTGGTTCTACGCCCAGCTCGGGGACCAGAAGTCCTATCCCGTCACTCTTTTCGATGACCAGAGCAAGGAGATTTCCGAGGGGGGCCAGCAGTCGAACGTTTTGAGCGACGGCAGGATGCTCATCCTGAGGATCGATCAGGAGGAGGTGCTGCCATCCATGGCGATGTACCTCGGCCAGAGGGAGGGTTATCGGAAGGATCCAGAGGAGGAAAAGTCGGACTGGAGTCCCCTCAGTGGATCCGTGCGACGCACGGCCACACTCTCCACTCGACAGCCGGATTTTCCCGATTACTGGGCCGGGCTTGACAGCATGAGTGCCGTGGCGCTTGGAGAGGTGAATCACGCTGACTGGCGCCCGAGCCAGGTCAATGCTCTGCGCACGTGGTTGCATTCGGGAGGGGTTCTTTTGATCTTTCCCGGCGACAACTACCGCAGTCTTGAGGGATCCCCCCTTGAACCTTTCCTCCCGGTGGAAATTTATGGCTCATATCAAGATAACAATGTGCGCCTGGAGGGAGACCAGGGGGAATGGGAGATACAAACGGAGGATTATGCGAGGATCGTGGAATCGGAAGTGGTCGACGGCCGGACACTATTCCGGGATGGAGATCTCCCCATGGTGGTGGAGAAAAAGGTGGGGCTGGGGAGCGTTTATTTCATCGCCGTCCCGGGGAAGGTGATCGATCAGTGGGATGCTCGCAGCATGTTCCTGACACAGCTTCTGCGGGGGCAGGAACGCCTGAAACCAATGGCTCAGACCGGCCTTCTGGAGAAGGGGCCCAAAATGCTCGATGAGGTGGCGGGCGCCGAGGTCGCACCACGGTCATTTGTGGTCTGGACGCTCGGTGGTTTTCTCCTCTTCGCTGCTCTGACGCTGGGCGTGGCCCACTGGCGGCACCGCAATGAGCTGGCGTGGGTGGTCATAATACCGGTCGGAATTGTGCTCGCAATCGTGGTATACCAGGTGGGCCGGGCGTATCGCCGCCAGGTGGGCAGTTCAATCAACGAGATTGCCGTGTTGAGCGCGGGCAGCGGCTCGCCACTGGCCTTCCGCAGCGCCATCCTGGGCATTCATACCGAGCGCAAACTGCGCTGCGACTTTGAGGCGGGGGAGCAGGGCGCGCTGTTCACCTCTCTTGAGACGGAAGAAGGGGATCGGGGAGGTGAATTCACAACGCGTTTTATCGAGGTCAGTCCCCGCTTCAAAGCCAGAGACATGCAGATAGAATCCGGGGCCTTTCCCCGGTTCGTGGTGGATTCGGTGGTTGATCTTGAGGGCGGAATCTCCGCCGATCTGCAGCTCGGTCCCGACGGGGTGGAAGGCACCATCACAAACAACTCCCCGCTCAACCTCGAGCAGGGTCTGATGGCAATAAACGGTTACCCCTTCACGCCCCGCAGCGTCGAATCTCTTTCTTCTGGAAAAAGCGCAGAGGTTGTGCTGGACTCCCGGACAATGAAAAGCCAGGGCGATTTTACCACGGACGCCGTGCTTGGCAGCACTTCCCTCACGCGCAAACGAATCGTTGAACATCTGTTCAGCCCGCCACGGACCCAGCCGTTCAGCCCGTGGAGAGACCGGCTGTTCCTGCTCGCGTGGCCCGATCGCCACTTCATTAGCGAGACGCTCCACGGTGCCGGCGAGGATATGGTCAAACGGAGTCAATCACTGTTATGTGTGGAAACCACCATCAGTCCCGCTCCTCCGGGTGAAAAGGTGCGGTTGCCCCACGCGTTTTCCACACCGGCAATTCGTCCCGGTGATGGGGACAAAACCTTTCGGCTCGCTCAGTTCCTGGGCGAGACCATGCCGCCCAAGAGCGGCCTCATGTTCTACCTGCCCCCCTTCGCCTGGAACGTGGAGATCAACAGCGCCGAGCTCATGCTGCTTCTGGATGCATACGGATATGAGATAATAATCCGCGGACAGAACATGGATACGGGAGAAACCGTGGAACTCGCCCGTATGGAGAACCCGGACGGTCGACGCCGTATAGAGATCCCCCGCGCCAGCCGTTTTCAGGATAAAGAACGGGGAACGCTGATGCTGCAGATCGAAGCCCGACCGATCGATGATGGCTCCGACAGTGCACAGTCGGCATCACAGCCGCAAGGCCAGGACGCATGGAGCCTCCGTGAGGCCACCGTCAGCGTCGAAGGTACTGCCCGGGAGCCCGAATAATAGTCGGTTCCGCCCCTCTAACTGAACGGAGAGTCATACAGGTCAATACCCATGATAAAGACCGATAATCTGACAAAGTATTACGGTGATTTCTGCGCTCTGAAAGACCTCAGTATCAGCATCGATAAGGGGCGTATCTTCGGCTACATAGGTCCGAACGGCGCGGGCAAAACCACGACCATCAGGATACTTGCCGCGCTGATGAAACCCTCCTCCGGGCGGGCATGGATCGGCGATGTGGAGGTCTCAAACGATGCCCGGGCCGCCAAAGATCTGGTGGGATATCTCCCGGATTTTTTCGGAGTATATGAGGGGATGAGAGTCCGGGAGTACCTGGACTTTTTCGGGGCGGCCTTCAAAATACCCCGCGGAGAACGACAGAAGCGTATAAGCAGGGTTCTGGACATCACCGGCAGCACGTATATGGAAGACATGTTCGTGGAAGCCCTCAGCCGGGGAATGAAACAGCGGGTGGGGATTGCCCGCACCCTGCTGCACGATCCGGAGGTGCTCCTGCTGGATGAACCGCTCAGCGGTCTGGACCCGAACGCCCGCATCGAGATGAAGGAGCTTCTGCGACGGCTGGGCAAACTGGGTAAGACCATCCTGGTCTCCAGCCATATTCTGCCCGAGCTGGCCTCCATATGCGATGTGGTGGGCATTCTGGATCACGGGGAAATCCACGCCTTCGGTCCCGTCGACGAACTGATGGATGGCATCAGGGAGGACAGGTTGGTTGAACTGACCGTCCTCGACGATGCTCGCGAAGCCGCCCGCGTGCTCGAAAAGGCCAGCGAGAAGGCTCCGATAAGCAACATCGAAATCGACGGGCGCACCGTGAGGTTCACATGGGGAGCAAGTGAAAAACAGCTCAGCAAGCTGCTGTCATATCTCCTCCAGAAGGACCTGCGCGTGCATACATTCCGGGAGGTGCCAATCAGCCTGGAGGAGGCGTTTATAGAACTGACCGGGAACGTGCCCGACGAGGAGCAGCCCAAACCCGAGGCCGTGGCTGAACGCAAATTAGAACGATGCTGAGACAGCGGAACTGAACCCACAGGGGAGGCCCGATGACGACGCAAAAGGACAGCGGAATACTGAAATGGCTGGCATACCAGCTCTTGCCGCCACTCATGGCGAAGGATCTGAAGATGTCCCTCCGCACCCGCCGGGCAGCGCTGCTCCAGCTGCTTTTTCTGGGAGTGTGTTTCGTGAGCACCTGGGCCCTCTGGCCGGAAGAGGGCGTGTATTCGCTCAGCTCCCAGGATGCGCATTATCTGTTCACCGTGCTGGGCATCGGCCAGCTCGCCCTGGTTGCCCTGTTCGCACCGGCGTTCACCAGTCCGGCGATCACCATGGAGAAAGAACGCAACACCTTTGATCTGCTCTACGGTACGCTCATGAGCCCCATCAACATCATGTGGGGGAAAATAGGCGGGTCTCTTGCTTTTCTGATGCTGGTGGTCCTCTCGAGCATTCCCGTCGTCAGTATCTGTCTGGTCCTGGGCGGCATTGACCTTACCCAGCTGGTGTGGTTTTACGCACTGCTGTTCATCACGGCGGTGTTCTTCGGGATGATTGGCCTGACTGTCAGCGCACTGTGCCAGAAGACGTTCATCGCCATTATCGTCAGCTATATCATCATCGGATTCGCCAGCGCGGTGACGCTTATTCCGTCCGTCATGTTCTTCTCCACCCTGAGCGGCAATGCAAGGCGGATACTGAATGTAGTGTGGTCCATCAGCCCTTTCGTGGCCATGACGGAGGTGGTACAACCCGGGCTCCTGCGGGGAGTGACGGAGGGCGCCAGCAGGATACCCTCAAGATTTCTCTTCACCGGCATTGCCGCCGGACTGACCGTCCTGATGACGGCCTTTCTGTTCTTCTACCTGCGTCGCTGCCCCACTCCCCCTTCCCGCCGACAGGGCCTGGTCGACGAAGCGCTGGGCGAGAGGCTGAAAAAATGGCCTTTCTACCTGATCAACCCCCGGGGAAGACGCCGCATGATCGGGCGGTTTGTCAATCCGGTGTTCATAAAGGAACTGCGCACCATGCTGTTCGGCCGGCTGGTGTATCTGCTTCGGGGGATGTATTTCTGCGTGGCCATATCCCTGGCGCTGATTCTCCTCTCGGCCTTCAGCACATATCTTTACGCCACCCGGATTATTGCCATCTTTACCGTGAGTTTTCAGATGGCCCTGGTTCTGTTCCTCACCCCAATCTTCAGTGGCCCTCTGATATCCAGCGAGATCGAGGCCGGGCGCTTCGATCTGCTCCGTCTCACAAAGCTCAAGCCCCTGCAGATAGTCACCGGCAAGTTCCAGTCGGTCCTGCTGCCGCTGGTGATTATGATGCTCGCCACCATGCCCCCTTATCTGGCGCTGGGGTATATTGACCGCGCGCTCGTCCCCGGTATTCTCCGCAGCTCCGCCACTCTGGGGGCAACACTGCTGTTCGTCTGTGCGGCCGGCATATTCTTCAGCTCAATGGCCCGGCGGACCTCCACCAGCGTCGCCGCCACATACATCGTGGTCATCCTCATGGGGGTGGTCAGCCTGGTGGGGCTGCTGGCCCGGGCGGGGCTCTCCCATTCGGTGCTTCAAACTATCTTTGTCATCAACCCGGTCGTGGCCATGCTGAGCGAGATAGCGGTGCCCTCGTTGAAACAGGATTTCAATCTCTGGCTGCCGAACATCTATATTCTGCTCTCCGGCTCCGCCGCGCTGCTGCTTGCCGCAGCCGTCAGAGTTCATTACCTTGTGCGACCGCGTTGAACCCGTGAGATTACCCCCGTTTTCACCGCACCTCCACATCAGCTCCTATCCCCCATGAAGTTTATAACCCGTAAAAGCACACTGTCAGGCAGCCTGACCATCCCCGGGAGCAAATCCCATACGATCCGCGGCCTCCTTTTTGCCACCCTCGCGGACGGCACCTCCCGGCTACTCCGGCCACTGGATTCCTCCGACACCCGAAGCTGCGTGCAGGCCTGCACCGCTCTGGGTGCCGATGTGGCGACCGGTTCCGATGATTGCTGGGAGATCAGGGGGACCGCCGGAAGCCCCGTGGCCCCCGACGCAGCGGTGAATGTGGGAAACTCCGGCACCACCCTTTTCCTGGCGATGAGCGCCGCGGCCCTCGGAAACGGGCTGACCGAATTCACCGGGGATCAACAGACCCGGCGACGCGACGCCTCGCCCCTGCTCGGTGCCCTTTCCAAACTGGGCGCCACCGCCCGTTCGGTGAAGGGCAACGGCTGCGCGCCGCTGATTGTCGGGGGCGGGTTGAAGGGCGGGAACGTCTCCATCAAATGCCCCACCAGCCAGTACCTCTCCAGCCTGCTGCTGGGTTGCCCCCTGGCCGAACGAGATAGCGACATTAGCGTTCCCCTGCTGCATGAAAAACCCTACGTCGGGATGACCTGCCAGTGGCTTGAGGAGCTGGGAGTGAGCGTTGAATGCACCGACGGATATTCCCGGATCCATGTGCCGGGAGGGCAACGGTATCACGCCTTTGAACGAGTGATCCCCGCCGATTTCTCAAGCGCCACCTTCTTCCTGGTCGCCGCTGCCATCACGGGGTCCGAACTTATGCTGCGGGGACTGGATATGAATGATTCACAGGGAGATAAGGCCGTGGTGGGAATGTTGCGGCAGATGGGCTGCTCCGTTGACGAGGATTCCGAAGGACTCTGGATCCGGGGGCCGGATCGGCTTCAGGGGGCCTCCTTTGATCTGAATGCCACTCCGGATGCCCTGCCGGCCATGGCTGTGGCCGGTTGCGCCGCGGAGGGCACAACGCGCCTGACAAATGTGCCTCAGGCACGGATGAAGGAGACCGACCGAATATCGGTGATGTCCCGAGAACTGTCCAAAATGGGAGGCGAGATCAGCGAACTGCCGGACGGTGTGGAGATCGAGGGCACCACACTGGAAGGCGCGGAGGTGAATGGTCATTGCGATCACAGGGTTATAATGGCGCTTTCGGTGGCGGGCCTTGCCGCCGGGGGACGAACCGTGGTGGATACGGCCGAGGCGGTGGACGTGACGTTCCCGGACTTCCACGCACTCATGCGGGAGGCCGGGGCCGATATCGAAAGCTCCTGATGGCCCCGCACGACCAAGCGGAAAGAAAAAACGTCCCGGCTTGTGTTTCCTTGAGCGCCAGCGAAGCGGATCAGCCGTGGCCATGCCGCCGCTTTACAGTCGGCTTACTTCGATCCCGCATATTTCACAAACCTCAACCGTTAATTATTCTAAAAGCAATATCACCAAACGGTAATCATAACTTTTAAGGCAGGTTTATAACAACAGGGTGTTTTTAACAGTGCCGGCAACACCGGTTTGG
>JBKHGK010000090.1:0-7065 GCA_046539705.1 Candidatus Brocadiia bacterium
TCGAAGGGGGAGAATGAAAGGCGGGCCCGGGTTCCGGAGAGAGCTATCCGATCGCCCGGTTCCTCCATGATGCTGGCCTCCCGCAGCTGAGCTCCGGAGGCGAAATCGATCTCGCACTCATCGCGAGATCCTTTGCTTTCATACAGGCGCAGGATGAGCTGATCGCCATCTTCCGCCCGTTTCATGGTATCCACGACCACCGAATCGGACTCGACGGAAATGCCCGGTTCACAGTCCACCCGTCCCGGAAAGACCACTGGAGGCTGGTTCAGCGCATGTGCTTCCGCCACCACCTCGCTATCCATGAAGGGGCCCTCATGTGGCAGCAGGGCATAGGTAAAGCGGTGGTGCCCCCGGTCGGCCTCCCGGTCGGGATAACATGGCGAACGAAGGAGGTTCAGGTCCAGCACGTTGCCTTTCAGATAATGACCGTACTTACAGTCGTTCAGCAACGCTACGCCATGGGAGGGTTCCGACAGATCGGCGAACCGGTGAGCGCACACCTCGAACTGTGCCCGTTCCCATGAGGTGTTATCGTGCGTGGGCCGTTCGAACGCGCCGAACTGTATTTCGCTGATTGATCGGTCGGTATCGACGTCCACCGGGAAACGCACGCGCAGCATTTTGCGCGTCTCGTTCCAGGTCACCTCGGTCCGGAAATCCAGCCTGCGGCTCTGTTTGGTCAGGCTCACCGTCTGTGTGATCTCCGACTCGCCAATGCAGAACCGCATCCGCAGCGCGGCCATCGACGGGCCATCAGTCACCACCCTGGTTTCTTCGAGACTTGCCGTCTCCATCAGCTGATCCCGGTAAGGGCGATCCACATCCCATGCGTCCCAGTTGGCCGGCCAGTCCTGATACAGGCACAGCTCTCCCGCGGGTTGATCGGTCCTGAGGAATTCTCTGTCCACGATTTTATCGTAGACGGAGGTCAGCCGACCCGATTGATCGAACGTATAGCGGATCAATTCATTCTCCACAACTTCTGTGTCCGCGTTCACCCGCTGGCTCACATCGGTGAACATGTCGTCCGGTTTGATCCGGCAGTGCTGCGCCGAGAGCCCATCAAGGTTCACCCGGGCCACTCCGCCTCCGTCCGGGTGCGGCTGAATCGGGTGAACTGTTCCATCTGGCATTTCAAGAGTCCCCTCATCGTGCTCTGGCAGATGCACCGGTCCACTGTAATGGTGGGAAAGGGAATTGAAAAGGGTGACGGTGTCCTCCTCTGTCTGTTCTGTGTTTTGCTCAAGGAACTTTTCCTCCAGTCCGTGGAGATTCTCCTGCAGCCGCGCATAATCACGATCGGTATCCTCATAGACCCGGGATATGCTGGAGCCGGGTATGATATCATGGAACTGATTGGTCAGCAGCGACCTCCAGCATTCCCTGAGCTGTTCCCGGGGATACTGATCGGGTTCACGGGTGGAGTAAAGGATCTCCATTCGCCGGAGGTAGAGCTCCAGCCTGCGGTTGAAACGTTTGTTGGCGGCCTGGGTGGTGAGGGTGCCTCTGTGGAGTTCCAGGTAGAGCTCTCCCACCCATTCGGGAAGGTCTTCCGCCTTCTGGTCCAGTTCATCGAGCCAGGGGCCGGCCGGTCCATTGTCCACATTGGGCACGCCGGCCAGGTCCTCCTGCCGTCGGCCGAGCTCGATATGGGTTTCGGTGGGTCCCCCGCCTCCATCGCCTATACCGAACAGTGTGAGGAACTCCGGCACGGTGCCTCTCTGTTCATAGTTGCGCGCGGCGTAACGGAGACGGTCCGGGAACAGCTGCGCGTTGTAATTGTCCTCCGGTGGGAAATGTACCGTTACCGGCGTGCCATCTATTCCCGTCCAGCGGAAGGTGTGGTGGGGGAATTTGTTGCACTGGTTCCAGGACATCTTCTGGGTTACGAGCGTATCCACGCCGGCCTGCCGCAATATCTGGGGCAGGGCCGCGCTGTAACCGAAAACGTCCGGCAACCACAGGTTGGTCACGTCCACCCCGAATTCCTCGCGGAAGAATCGTTTTCCGTAGAGTACCTGACGCACGAGGGATTCTCCGGACGTCACGTTACAGTCCGCCTCCACCCACATGGCCCCCTGTATTTCCCATCGTTCCTCGGCCACGGCCTTTTTTATTCTTTCATACAGGCGGGGATAGTTATCCTTCACAAACGCATAGTGTTGCGCCTGGCTGGCCCCAAAGACGTAATCCGGGTATTTATCCAGGAGTTGCAGCTGGGTGCTGAAGGTTCGTGCACACTTGCGAACCGTCTCCCTCATCGGCCAGAGCCAGGCGGTGTCGATGTGGGCATGTCCGACGGCCCGGGTGGTGAGCTGCGCATCGGACGAGCCTGTTTGCAGCAGGGGGGCTATTTCCCGGCGCACCTGCTGTGCATTGAACTCGTCATGTCGGAACCTGTTCACCGCGTCGTGAAGGGTGTGCAGGATGCGGGCCCGCCATGGGTCCCGTTCCGGCAGGTCATTCATCAACCGGATCAGGCACGTCATATCCAGCCACAGCTGGTACATCTGCTCATCGAAAGTGCACAGGCGCGCATACTTAAGCTGTCCCACCTCGGGCGTCTGCTTCATGGGCATGGGTACGGGGTCGCCTTTGGCCGGATCGCGCACGCCGAACAGTTCGTTGGCGGCCGCCTCGAGGTATAAATTCACGTCTTCGCCCCCGGCGCAGGGATCAAAAAGTCGATAACGATCGCGCACGAATGGCTTGAGGTGGGCCGAACTGCCGGTGAGCCCCTGCAGTGGCTCGCCCTCGGCCGACACCACAAGGGCTTCCCCGCCAAAATTCAGCAGGGCCACCACTTCCTGCCCTTCCCATTCGGGCGGAACGGTCCCGCTCAGGTGAAACCATCCCGAGTGCCAGTTCTCGCCCCACTGCTGACCCTCGCTGAACTCCGCCCATTCGCGCTCTCCTATTTGGCCAAACGGTATCGGGTTTTCGGACACGGTTCCCCGGATATCAAATACGACGTGGTGCCGGTAGAAATACTCCGGCAGCAGCTCATAGCAACGGTTGATATGCTCCTGTATTACCTCGACTTCTGACTTTTTCATGATCTTGTCCTCGTGACGTGTGAATCAGGTGTGTATAAGGATATCGGAACGTGCGGATCGGATTGCACGTGGCGGGAAGACCGTTGGTTGTTCGGAGGTCCATACGGCATGGTGCTGGTTTCTCCGCCACCCGCTCGACGCCGCTTCTGTCCCGCCGGATTATTGCCGTGACAATATGAATCCCCGGATGTCTACTCCGTCTGTCCCTTTGCCCGCTCAACGTCTTCGGGCCGGAAATCGGCATGGTGTCGGTACAGCCAGAGCCAGCCGTTTTCCAGAGCCGGGTACCTGGTTTCCGGTAATTCTTCCCCCTCATTGACGGTTTCTCGTTCATCATCGGGCGTGCGGAGAACAAAATCCTCACCGCCCATTCGATCCGAGGCGTGGCTGTAGAACTGGAGCATCAGTGCCCCGGAATCAAGCGGCAGCTCACGCGTGCGGACCCGGCCCCAGTCAGCGGGTACCGCGGGCGCAAACGGCATGAGGCTCCACAGGATCAGTACGACCCCACTTATTACCACTCCGTTGACCAGGCCAAGTGATGCACCACCGATCCTGTCCACCAGATTAAAGGAGGGCACTTCGGCGGCAGTGAATCGGTTGCGAAGGCTTCTTGCTATTCCACACATGACCGCAAAAAGCGTTGCAAAACAAACCGGCAGGAGATAATCGGGCCCCGGATATGTCTGCAGAGACGGAACCATTTTGAGAACGAGGCCGGTCAGAGACGTGGCGAAGGTCATGGCTAAGAAGAAGGCAAGGATATGGCGCAGGAGGAAATAGGTGGTCCGGTAGAGCCCGCGTCGATAGCCGTCGAAGGCCATGAAAATAATTATTATCGGGGTTGCGAGCATAAGAAAGATATGCATCGGATTTCTCCTGTCTTACTTAAGGACGCGTCGTATCTCGTCCAGGGTTGTCCTTCCCTCGCAGACTTTGGCCAGGGCATCCCGATGCAGCGTCATGAGATGGTCCCTGCCGGCCGCTTTTTTCACGCTGGAAACCTTCTTCAACTTCTCGGACTTGATGAGTTTTTTCATCGTGTCGTTCACGGTCAGTAGCTCGTAGACGGCCGTCTGTCCCCGGAACCCCGTCCCGGCACATGTCGGGCATCCTGCCGGCTGAAACCATCTGCCGGCTTCGGAGGGTTTTATCTTCAGTTTCTTCAACAGGGTCGGGTTCGGTTCGATCTCCTCTTTGCAGTGTTCGCACAGAGTTCGTATCAGCCGCTGACAGGTTATCCCGCCCAGGGTTTCGGCCACGATGTCTGAGTCGGCCCATCGTGTAAACCGCAGCAGGGCCTTTGCCGAGCTGGAGGCTTCAATGGTCCCGAAAAAACGTCCTTCATCCCGGGCAAACTCCAGCAGTGGTGAAATAACACGAGGATTCTTGATCTCATCCACTCCAATTACATCCGGCCCCTCCCTGAATACGCCCGGGAGGGTTTCCTCCATCTCATCCTCCGATCCCACATCCACCTGTTTCCGCTGGATCTGATCAAGCTCATGTTCCGGATTTGTCTCCAGGGTCATAACATCGGTCACAAAGATATCTATCCGTTCCATAGAGGCGTGAAAGGTGGATGTCCGACCCGATCCCGAGGGGCCGCTGAACAGAAGGATGGTATTGGGTTGTTCGATCAGTGCCTCCAGTTTGTCGATCATCTCGGCCCGCATACCGAGGCCTTCCAGTCCGCTCCTGTATACGTCGGTGTTCCAGTCGGGCAGGGAGAAAGCAATCGCAGGCCCCCTGTTACTCTTGACGCCGCGGGCCGTGATCTTTATTTCACCTCTGTCAGGCAGTGTTGCCGTGAACCGGACGCCGGTTTTCGCGTTTTTGGACAATCCAAGAAAACGTGCCATGCCGGGGATGATGGGGCGGGCTTCCTGTTCCTCCAGCGTATCGACTCGTTCCCGCACGCCCCCCAGCCCATAATACACACCATATCCCTCCTCTCCGGGGGCAATCCTCATCTCCTCGGCCTCGTATTCGGCGGCGTGGGCCAGCAGATCTCCGACAAGCTCTGCGGCATCGGCAAAGTCGGGGCGGGCCTTTATGAACTCGGCCAGGCTTCGTCCGTCAGGATTTTCCATGTCGACTTCAACGTGCGGGACATCTGCAGCTCCGGAACCCTCCGGAGTGGCCGTGGCTTCCCCTTCTGCCCCGAGCCATCGTCCGAGCATCCTGTGCTGTCGGGGTACATGTTCATTCCGGATGGTGAGATAGTAGATAAATCCGGCCGGACCACCGAGTATGAGAAGAACGATGAATACGGGGTGGATCAGAAATGTGAATAGAAAAACCACCAGCCCACCTCCCATGAAAGCGGTGACCCAGCGCGGGGATCGAATGCCTACCCCGGAGGCATCGCTCTTAATCCAGGATACCTCGTACATGAACCCCGCCGCCGCGAGCACTATGAGGCTCAACCAGATGGGGTTCACGTAGAAGCCGCTTGCGTTCGAGAGTCCCGCTTCCTGTGCCAGGCACGTTCGTGCGCCGCCGAATATGGCCATAATGGAGACCCACGGGGACGGCATGAATGGAGGTGCAGGCGATTTTTCCGGCATGTCTATCCTATCGAAATATCAGGAGAAACTTATTCCTTTGAGCGCCATCTTCAATGCGTCCCGGTTGGGAGCGTACTCCAGGGCAACGTCTTTTTCCACCAGGTCATTTTTGACCAGTTCAACCAGTGAACCGGTCCAGGTCCGCATCCCCTGTTCCTGGCCATCCTCTATCAGGTCACCGATTTTATGATCCTCGGCCTCTTCAATGGCCTTTCGTATCGACACGTTCTTCCACATCAGTTCCACCGCGGGGACGCGCCCGATTTCCTCCCGGAAGGAGGGCACCAGCCGCTGGCACACAATGGCCTGGAGGTTGAAGGCCAGCATCTGGCGGATCAGATCATGCCGTTCGGGGGGGAACAGGTCAAGAATTCGGCCCACCGTTTCCTGCGCACCTGACGTATGCATCGTGCCAAAAACAAGATGACCGGTCTCCGCGGCCGTAAGGCCGAGCTGGAAGGTCTCTTCATCCCGCATCTCACCGATCAGCATCACATCGGGGTCGCTCCGCACGCCCGTGCGGATAGCGTCGGGCCAGTGATGAAAATCCAGCCGGTATTCCCGCTGATTGATTACACTCCGTTTATCCTCATAGATATACTCGATTGGGTCTTCGAAGGTGAGGATGTGACGGGCATGTCTGCGGTTCATCATATCCAGAAGGGAGGCAAGGGTCGTGGACTTTCCCGACCCTGTTACGCCGCAAACAAGGCAGAGTCCTTCCCCCAGATCGGTTATGTCTCCCAGCTCCTCGGGCAGGTGAAGTTCCTCCAGGGTCGGGATCTCCTCATTGATCAGCCTTGCGACAAGGGAAACCCGGCCCCGTTGAAGGAAGACGGCCACGCGCACACGCCCATCCTTCCACTCGTGCCCCACATCCTTGCTACCCTCTTCCTGCAGCTCGCGGAAATCCTCTTCCCCGAGCCATTCCCGTACTATCTCGGCGAGCAGATCGGCATCCATTTCCGGCCCATCGGAGGTGAGAGGGTTCGATTTTGCGCGCCGCAGTTTCCCGTCGATTCTGAACATCGGAGCCGTACCCGCCTTCAGATGCAGGTCGCTCGCCTCGACCTGTGGCATGAGAGAGAACAGTTTATTTATTCGAGGACTCTTACCCCTGGGCATCGTTTTTCCTTTTCACCTGGATCAATCTTTCAAAACCGTGATGCTGATTCTAATTCTGCTGTCCTTAGCTGTCAATTCGTGGTCGCCCCAGAAAGCATTTCCGCCGGGGATGGCTTCCACCACCCGTATATTTCACGAGCCGCCAGTGCGCCAGATATGAAAACAGCCAAAGGCGGGTGTCCCGCGGGCCGGGATACTCCAAACTGCAGGCTGTTCTTATAGGTGGCGCGCTGATGACTCGGTCTCGCGACTGCGGGACCAAACCGGTGCTGCCGGCACTGTTAAAAACATCCTGTTGTTATAAACCTGTC
>JBKHGK010000091.1:0-7051 GCA_046539705.1 Candidatus Brocadiia bacterium
TAAACCTGTCTGTGACTTTGCGATTCACCTTTGCTGAAATTGCTTTTAGAACAATTAAGGATTGAGGTTTGTGAAATATGCGGGCTAAAGTTGAAAGCGGTGGCATGGCCAGCGCACTCCGGAAGAGGCTTCGCCTCATGACACTGCGCGTTCACCGTGAATAGCGCCCGGTGCGACTGAACAGGAGCGCCGGGGTTGAAAGGGACTCCGCACAAAAACAGAGCCTCCGGCAGGAGGCGACTCAACGGGGAAATAAAAGTTGAATCGCCCGCTTAGCCCGCATATTTCATGAATTGCGACTTAATATTACTATAAACTATGTTTGCATTGGGCCTTACTACGCTTTTTACCATGACTATTTGTACACACCCTGTACTGAGTGCTTTTTCAAATAAACGGCAGGAATTCACCCTGTCGGGAGCACCCTCAGCACCGTATATGCTTTGTCAGGCTGCAGTTGGGGTATACGAATACACCCGCCTTTGCCTTCCGCGCATATCCGGCGCCGAGGGCGCTTGAAATAAGCGGGTTAGCGGGCCTAACGGACCCATCAGGCGTTGGGGGCACCTTCGAGGCGGGCGTTGACGATCCGCTCGATGAAAACGTCCGTGCCGTCGGCAGCCGTTGAAATCCGATCCCGGGCCCGGGTCTGGACGCTGGTCTCCGTTGTCCCGGCCCTTTCGGCATTCTGCCGGACGATTTTCGATAGCGTGTCGGTAGCATAGTCATGAGCGACCTCAAGATCCTCGAAGGTGGGGGCTCCTTCCACCCCTTCCACCACGTAGAGGCCATTTTCGGTCGGTTGTATGCGGGCGGAGTGGGAGACGACCACGGTGCTGGTAATGGCGCCCACCGCATTGGCCACGTCAGCGTTCTCGGGGATGACAACCTCCATGTTGAGCCGGTTACCGGCCGGCGGAAGGAAATGGTGAACGGGTGCTCCAATACCCACCACGGGATTCTCAGGGGCAGCGCTCAGCCCGAGTGGGCCTCCGTTCCCAAGAAGACCTTCCAGCATCTCGTTGCATCCCTCGCAGTCGTCCATGGCGTCGGGATTGATCTTCTCGTCGAGCTGTTTTTTGACCAGCTCCTCCGCGAGCATACGGTTGAATGTCTGCAGCGCGGCACGGATGAAAGTGGTCGGCTCCTCGCCCAGCAGATGGGCGTACAGGCGGCAGCCGAAACGGGCAGCCCCGGCATCCCACCGCTGGAATTCACCGCTGGCATGGAGCAGGTCGGTGGGGGTCAGCCCACAGAGCTGGACAAGGTGGTTTTCCTCCAGTCTCTGCAGGTTGAGGAGGCTCCAGTGGTCGCATCCGACTCCCTCGGCCAGTTCCGCCAGTGAATGAGGGCCGGTTTCCAGAACGTCCATTATGTCCGCGGATCGTTCATCAAGGGGGCGGTCGGGCCTATGGCCGGTCAGAGTCGCAATGGTGAGTCCCTCGGTGGAGGTGGTGAATCTGGCCAGATTGTCCCGGAGGTAGTGGAGGGCATCCGTGAGACGTTCATCCCCGGTGGCCACCCAGGCGAGCGGAGCCACCCGGCGCGGGCCGATGGTGAGCTGCCCGTCCTCGATGCCCACCAGGCTGTCACCACCGAGGCCGATGGTGCGCATCTTGAGGGCCCGCACGTGCGTCTGCCATCCTCCCACCTGAGTTCCCTCCTCGCTCACACGCACTTCCCCATTTCGGAGGCTGGCCGTGTCCGTGGTCGTGCCGCCTATATCAACCACAAGGGCGTCATCGAGCCCGGTCAGGTATTGGGCTCCCGCCACGCTGGCGGCCGGGCCGCTGAGTATCGTTTCCACGGGTTTGTCAATGGCGGTTGTCCTGTTCATCAGAGTGCCGTCACCTCTGACTGTCATCATCCGCGCGTTGACCCCTCGCTGGTGCAGAGCCTCGCGCGTCTGTCGCAGGAATCTTTTCAGGCGCGGGATGATGCGGGCGTTCAGGACTGCCGTGTGGGCGCGTGTGCGGAAGTTCAGCATTTCGGACAGCTCATGTCCACAGCTCACACTCAGTCCGGTTTCCTCCTGCAGTATCCGCTTTACTTCGATCTCGTGGGCGGGGTTGATGGTGCTTGCGAACCCAGAGACTGCAAATGCGCCGGCGCCTTTCTCCCGAAGCTCCCGGGCGGTGTTCCGCACTTCTAATTCGTTGACCGGCTGTTTTTCCTCCCCCGTAATGTCCAGCTGAGCGGACAGGGCCAGGGTTGGACGGTGATTGAAATCCGACTGATCGAACATGCCGTAGGGGGGCATGACGAGCAGGCCAACCTTCTGGCCCTGCCCCTCCACTATCGCATTGGTCGCCAGAGTGGTGGAGATCGACACGATTCCCGCCTTCTGGATCAGCTCGGGGTCCAGGTTATCCAGCGCACTCTGGATGCCCACCAGATAATTCCAGTGTGTTGTGAGGCTTTTGCTCCTGGCGACAACCGTTTCATGGCGGAAATCATACATCGCAACGTCGGTGTAGGTGCCGCCTGCATCAATTCCGAGACCGAACTGCACGCCGATGTCTCCGGTTCTGCTGGCCCGGGGAGTGCCCTGTTCATCGGCAGCCTTCTGGGGGGAACGTTCCGGGGTCCGTTCCGGGGGAACGGCTTTCAGCGCACCGGCCGGAGCGTCGTAGGCGGTAACATGTCCCGGTGGCACCCGCAGAAGCTCGCCGTCGGCCGTGTCTCCCCTCAGAGCCTTTCTCAATAGAGAGAGGTCTCCTGAAAGACGCTCGTATTCCCACCCGTATCGCTCCGCCATTTCCCGGGCGTGGCGGGAGTAGTCATCCCGGCCGGAGGTCCCTGTATCTATGAAAGCGGCCCGTTCATAATTTCGCTTCCAGCTGTCGTAGAAGCGACGTATGGCGCGGGCGTTGTCCTCACCACCATACCGGCGAGACAGTTCGGATATGCTGTCGTTGCGCCCGCGATCCGGGCCGGTGCTCCGGATCCTGTCCTGTCGCAGCGGTTCAACCTTTTCCTCGAACCACCCGCCGGAGATGTAATACGTGCCGGGATGGTCCTCGAACTGTTCCCGATAGGCCCGGTCGGAGCCGAGAAACAGCGCTATACAGTCCTGAACCCGGGGGATGATGAGTGGTTTGGATCGCGCATGAATCCCCACCGTACCCCGCCCACAGAGCCCGTATCCCACCACTATACGACTGATCCGTTCATTGTCGGAGGCGGCGTCTATTGCTTCCTGAAGCTTATTCCTCAGTTTGTGTGGCGTTTCATGAAGGCCGCCGGGCAGGAAGTCGGTGGAGATAGCCAGCTCCATCTCGTCCTCCAGCCTTTCCAGATCGAGCGCCAGGACTCCGCAGGCAATCACATGTATATGGTCGTGTGCAGGCATAGCTTGAGCTCGTGAAAGCGGGATACGGGAAAAAATCGATCGTTCATTCTGCAGGCAGAATGCCCATGATATGCATAGCTTCGGGACGATTCCCCGTTCACTTTCCCTCATCGGCGGGTTCTGGACAGGCCGCTTGGGCCTCCGGGGCTGCAAAGCCCTCCCGGGGCTATTCATTCCCCAGGAATTCACTCACGAAGTGGGTATCGAACTCGCCGCTGGCGTATCCTCTGTGTTCAATAAGGTCTCTGTAGAACGGGATGGTGGTTTTGATGCCGCCAATATTGAACTCGGCCAGAGCGCGTCGCATGACGCCGAGGGTTTCCGGGCGGGAGGGGCCGTGGCAGATCAGTTTTGCCACCATGGAATCATAGAACGGTTTGACTTCATACCCCATATGAACATGTGTATCGAGCCGGATGCCGGGGCCGCCGGGGGGGATGAATTCCGTTATACGGCCAGGGGTGGTCCGGAAGTCGTCGGCCGGATTTTCGGCATTGATTCTGCACTCGATGGCACATCCGCTGAAATTCATTTTGCGCTGCTTGTAGGAGAGCTCCTCGCCCCCGGCCACAAGGAGCTGATCTTTGACGATATCCACCCCGGAGACTATTTCGCTGATTGGGTGTTCCACCTGGAGCCGTGTATTCATTTCCATGAAGTAGTAATCTCCATTGCTGTCCACCAGGAACTCGACGGTGCCGGCTCCGGTGTAGTTCACCGCCTCTGCCAGCTGCACGGCGGCTTTACAGAGACCTGACCGGGTGGAGTCGTCGATGCCGGGGCAGGGAGTTTCTTCAATCAGTTTCTGGTATCGTCGCTGGATGGAACAATCTCGCTCGCCCAGGTGGATGATGTTGCCATGTTTGTCGCCGAGTATCTGGACCTCGACATGTCGGGCTTTTTCCAGGACCTTTTCGATGTAGACCGCATTGTCCTTGAAGGCCTGTCCGGCTTCGTTGCGGGCCAGGGCGAGCATATTGCGGAGACTGATCTCATTGTGGGCAATGCGCATACCGCGGCCTCCGCCGCCCGCGGAGGCTTTAATCATGACGGGATATCCGATTTCTTTGGCCAGTTCCACCGCCTGATCGTCATCTTCTATGGCTTCCTCACTGCCGGGCAGCACGGGCACTTTTTTGTCCGTGGCGATTCGCCGGGCCTCGACCTTGCTTCCCATCTGGCGCATTGTTTCCGAACGGGGGCCGATGAATATGATATTTGACTCCTCGCAGATCTCTGCGAATTCGGCCCGTTCCGAGAGGAAACCATACCCGGGGTGGATGGCATCGACGTTGGTGATTTCAGCGGCGGCGATAATTCGGGGTATGTTCAGATAACTATCGGTTGCCGGGGCGGGGCCGATGCAGACGGCGTCGTCGGCCAGCTCCAGATATTTGCTGCCCGCGTCAGCCTCCGAATATACCGCCACGGTCTCCACGCCCAGTTCTGCACAGGCACGGAGAATTCTCACCGCGACCTCACCTCTGTTGGCTATGAGAACACGCGAAAACATACTTCATCCTTCCAGTGAGCTGAATAGATGATCGGTGACCGGTGATCGGTAACAATGAACGTCTGAAGGCGATATCAGAAGATCCCTGTTTCCACTTGAAATGACGTGCTACGTTTCCACCTCATTGTCCTTACCCGGTGTTTGAATGCCGATTACTGATCAGTGATCACCGACCGCCGATTACGCTTATTGCGGGGTTCGCCTGAATCCGGAGATGCAGGCTACTCTTCGCCCGGTTCGACGAGGAAAAGGACCTGTCCGTATTCCACCGGTTCCCCGTTCTGCACGAGAATTTCGACGACTTCTCCCGACACCTCGGATTTGACTTCATTCATTACTTTCATGGCTTCGACGATACAGACGACCGAATCGGGTTCCACGATGGTACCGACCGTCACGTAGGGTTCAGCCCCTTCGCTCGGGGCCCGGTAGAAGGTGCCGACCATGGGGGAGGTGATTTCCAGCAGGTTTTCATCCCGCTCATCGGGGGCGGATTGGGCATCGTCGGCTGCTGCCTGTTCGGCGCTTTCCGGCTGTGGTGCCGCAGCGCCCTGGGGCATATGAGAGACGACCTGCTGGGGTTGGGGGGAATCAGTCCGCAGTTTCACCCGCAGTTCCGGTTCCTCCACCTCCAGCTCTGCCAGGTCAGTTTCCTCCATCAGTGAAGCGAGCTGGCGAATCTTTTCCATCAGCTCCATTGTCTTATCCTTATCGCGAAATAAATGGTGTTAATGTTTTATTCTCCACGCTCGGACACCCCGGAATTGATCGAGCTGATCAACTCGCAGCCGTCCCGGGTGACCACCACCATGTCTTCAATCCTCACGCCAGCCCGGCCCGGCAGGTATATGCCCGGTTCGACCGTTATCACATCCCCGCACTTGAGCTGTTCGTCCGACCGTGCAGAGAGGTGTGGTGCCTCGTGCACCTCCAGGCCCAGCCCGTGGCCGAGAGAGTGAGCGAAACGGCCTTCATATCCTCCTCTCCCTATCACATCCCGGGCAATCCCATCGACCCGGCTACACTCCACACCGGGCTCTATTGCTGCTATGGCGGCCTTCTGGGCGTCTCTGACCACCTGGGATATGTCTATGATCTGGCGGGGCATTCTACCGGTGGATAACACCCTTGTCAAGTCTGAGTTATAGCCGTTAAGGCGGGCTCCCCAGTCCAGGAGGACGGCACTGTTATGGCCGGTCTTCCGCGAAGTGGGGCGTGCATGCGGCAGGCTCGCCCGCTCGTCCACCGCGCAGACGGTTTCGAAGGCGGCCCCCGCGGCCCCCTTCTGTTTCATCGCCCATTCCAGTCGTCCCGCCAGCCAGTTCTCCGACCGTCCCGGTGCCACTTCCTCCGCAAATTCTTCAAAAGAACGTTCGGCGAGCTTCACCGCCCGCCCTATGGCGTGGATCTCATTGCGGTCCTTGCTGCGTCGCAGATCCTCGACCCAGGCATCCGAAAAGGGTTTTACGTGCCTGCCTGGTTGAGTTCTGGCCAGCTCCTGACCATCCGCGTATGTGACGTTCGCGGCCGTGAATCCGATCTTCGGGTGTCCCAGTTCCGCGCAGACCCGGGCAACGGTTGCGGTCATAGCTTCTTTTCTGACCACCACTTCGTCAACCTCAGTTTCCTGCCCGGCCTGTTCCTCATACCGGGAATCGGTGATTAACAGCAGCCGGTTATCGGTTATAAGCAGGGTGGAGTCGCCTCCCGTAAAACCGCTCATGTAACGGACATTTGCTTTTTTGACAAGCCAGTAAGCATCAACGTCGCTCTCACCGAGATGCGCTCTGAATCGGGCAAGCCGCTCGGTGGGGCCGCCCTCACTGATTCCGTTCAGCTTCATAAATCATCCTCTGCAGGGAAGTTAACCAGTCGCCGGATACATCGCGGATCGATGGCGGGCCATTGGGGGCCCGCGCACGACCTGATCCTCGTCCGTCCGGAGTCTCAAGGTTTTGTCGCTGTCAGTTATCTCAACCCGTCTGTAGGGTATCCGAACGCAGCCCGCCAGCAAAGTTCCCCCGATGAACATGAGAAACACATGCACAGCAGAAAGTCTGTGCTGAGACAAGGCCGTCTCCTTTCCGGGATGCGAAGGTATATTCGTTAAGCAAATGGGTGATCGGTTATCGGTGATCGGTGTCTCGTGTGGTAAGGAGTGGTGTTCTTCTGGTTTCCGTGTTCAC
>JBKHGK010000092.1:0-6997 GCA_046539705.1 Candidatus Brocadiia bacterium
CCCCTTCAATCGCCCCCCCGGAGGCTTGTGTAGATGGTGCACGCATCCTTGCAGCCGGCGCTCCCGCGGGCCTCAGCGGGTCCGTTGGCCGTCCAGACCACAAACACAAACATCTTTCGCCTATTTCCCAATCTTCAGGTCACTTATGCCCCACCCACCGCCTACCCCAAATATTTCACAACCCTCAGAGCATGATTACTCTACAATCGTCTTGAGCAACGGGTTATCGACAGTAGCAGGGGATCGTTTCCGGCACAGGGTGTTGTTGATGTATACAGGGACACCCGATGCCGCGTTGGAATAGCGGCGGGGATGCTGTACAATTCGGAAATCCAACGCTATATTCCACACCCCCCACACATTGCCGGGAACGACGGTGGTGCCGCCCCGGAAAGGAAGATGATGTCTGGCGATAACACGCAACACAGCACCTCCCCGGACGCGACGAGTCGGGAGAGGCCCCCATTTAAAAAACGCGGGGATAAAAAGGCGGCTGCTCCGCGGACTCTCGGCGATGAACTGGAGGAACGCGGCCACCTGCCCCTTCGCAAAGCCATCTGCCTTTTCCGAGATGTTGTCGAAGCCGTCTCCCGATTTCACGGCCATGGGGCCGCTTACGGGGCTATAAATCCGGACGCCATCATCATTCGCGAGAACAAGACGCTCGTGCGCAGACTGCGCAAGAGCGACAGGGTGGACCTCGAGGATCGACAGAGCTTCCGCGCCCCCGAACTGGAGGAAGCGGAACGTCCGGATACCCTGAGTGATATCTACAGCCTGGGCGTGCTGTTTCACTGGATGTTGCTCGGGCGGGTTCCGCGCCGGGGGCAGGCCGACCGTAAACTGCCGGCCCGGCTGCGCCGGATAATCGATAAAGCGATTGCCCCCGATCCCCGCCAGCGCACCCGGACAATTGATTCCATGCTCGATCAACTCGACCAGCTGGATCCGCAAGAACTGGAAGAGATGGAACGTGAGATCGAGCTGGCCCTCAACGCCACCGGGTTCGACCCGCGCCTGATATGGCATCGGCACCCACTCGCCGCGCTAATCACACTGGCATTGATCTCCGCAGCACTGGCCGCCGGGGCCTGGATCCACCAGCGGCATGAGGCCCGCCGTGAACAACAGGCCGCCGAACGGCAAGAGAAACGTGAGAAGAAGGCGCGCAAACGTGCGTTACGAGAAAATGCTGTGCGGGGAAGAAATCTATACGAGGAGGGGCGCTACCATGATGCCCTTGAGACATTCCGGTATGTGGTCCAGCAGGACATAGATGAGGATCTGCGGGAGGAGGCCCTGGCTTATATCGCCCGATGTCACCGGGAGCTGGAGGATCGGGGGGCGGAGTACACCGCATGGCTGAGACTGCTCCGGGAATATCCCGAGACCGACCACGCGGGGGAGGCCAACAAACGTATCGCGCGAATCGCCTCCCTCACCCTCAAGGAATACGGCGATTTCGTGAACGTTGCCACCGGGCGGGACATCATGATCGACGGCCTTCGAAACGACTGGGGAGGGATCGAGCCGGTTATCACCGATGAGAAGGGCGATAACGCAGAGGGAGGGCCGGAGAGCGACCTCGTCGCGCTCTACATTGCGGTCAAGGGCGACCGGATGTTCGTGCGTTTTGAAACCGCAGAACCCCCCCGCAAAGGCGATCAGTACGGTGTTGCCTTCGACCTCAACGCCGTCGCCTATGGTGACTCCTCGGAGAACTGGGATTATCAGATCGGCGTCCAGAAGGGCACGCCGCCGTGGATATGGGACCTGCGCGGGGAGAAAGAATATGAGACAACCCGCTCCAGCCCATTGCACGGAGTGGACTTCGCTCAGAAGGAATGTGTGGAGTTCTCCTTCCCCCTCAGCGCCATCGATGAACCCTGCAATGTATCCGTTCGGGCCTTTATCAACTATCAGAATCAGGATAGTCCCACCGATATGACCCCCAGAAAAGTGCTCGTCGAATGGTGTGAGGCCCCGGCCGAGGGCGGCGAGACCACAGACGATAACGAGAACGCTTCCAGCGGAAAGGAAGACTGATGTCAGACACACTTATTCTGTCTCATAGGGGAGCCCCCAGAGACGCGACCGAGCTGCAGAAGGTCATCCGAAGTCTCACCGAAAACGTGGAACAGGTGATCGTGGGGAAAAAGGATGTTATCGAACTCCTTGCCATCGGCTTTCTCACGGGGGGGCACGTACTGATTGAGGATGTGCCGGGCGTGGGCAAGACCATGATCGCCCGCAGCCTGGCACGCTCGGTCGCCGGGGAGTACAAAAGAATCCAGTTCACCCCCGACCTGCTTCCATCCGATGTGACCGGGGCGAACCTTTTTAACATGAAGGAACAGGAATTCGAATTCCGACAGGGGCCGATATTCACGAACATTCTCCTGGCCGACGAAATAAACCGGGGCACCCCCCGAACTCAGTCCAGCCTGCTGGAATGCATGGAAGAAGGAGTCGCCACGGCGGACGGTGTCACCTACGAACTGCCACAACCGTTCTACGTGATGGCCACGCAGAATCCGGTTGAACAGTATGGAACCTATCCCCTGCCCGAAGCCCAGCTCGACCGCTTCTGCATGAGACTGCGGCTCGGCTACCCCACCGCGGAGGAAGAAAGCGAGATCGTCAGATCCAGAATCGGGGGAGAACCGATCGAAGAACTCGACGCAGTAATGGAACCGGAGGATGTCCTGAAAATACGGGACCGCATCACCCAGATTCACGTCGCTGATAACGTAAGGGAGTATTCCGTCCAGATATGCGCCGGGACCCGCGAGCATGAAAACGCGAGGCTCGGCGCCAGTCCGCGTGGGTCAATCTGGCTGGTCCGAATAGCCCAGGGGCTTGCCGCCCTGGAGGGACGCAATTTTGTGATACCTCACGATGTCAAACGCGCCGCCGTGCCGGTGCTGTCCCACCGGGTCATCGCTGATCCGTACGCCGGCTCCGATGAGATATCCACCGACGCGGTCGTCCGGAACGTCCTCAACGAAATCGCGGTCCCGGTGGTCGGCCAGAAACAGGAATAATTGGAGGCTGTGCCGGTAATGCCCACGAAAACAGGTCTATTTTTCATAATTGCGGTGGCCTTCTGTTACCTTGCCTCCGCCGTCTTTGAAATCGCCGCCTACGTCCACATCGCCGCCGTACTGCTGGCAATGCTGGGAGCCGACCTGCTGTGGCTGCGTCTGACCTGCTACGGCATAGACTGCGAGTTCGACGTCGATGACAGCGCCACGACCGGTGAACGGATACGAATCCAGTTTACCGCCCGCAACAGCTGGCCGATCCCCCGATACGGCACCCGGTTGAGTGTTCGGTTTCCACCGGCCGGACGTCCGGACCGGCGGGAATCGGTCTCCCCCGGCTCACTCCCGGCCCGTTCCACCACGTTTCATTTTGCATTTCCCCGGTGCCGACAACGCGGCAGCTTCACCGTTGGTCCCGCCACAGTGACCTATTTCGGCCCCCTCGGGCTGTTCTACAAAAACAGCCGGACGTCCGGCCAGAAGGACTGTGAAGTCCGCCCCGGAACAGTTCCCGTGGGTCTAATGCCCGGTATGTATTCCGGAAAGGGATTCTCGGGCAGTTCGCAGCAGAACTCAAAACCCGGCCCGGGCACCGAATTCTACGGTATACGACCGTATGTTTCCGGAGACAGCCCGCGCTGGATTCACTGGCTGAGCACCCTGCGGGAACAGGAATTGATGACCCGCCAGTTCCAATCCCTTCAGCAAAAGAGGGCGGTCGTGTCACTCAACTGCAGCACCGGGCTTTTTGGGATGAGGACGTCCAAAGAGGAGTTTGAAACGGCCGTCACGGTGGCGGCAAGCCTCGCCAGGTCCGCGTTCGAGAGCGGGTATGAGGTGGGTCTGCTGCTTATCGGGGCGGACGATGGCTGGACCGAACCCGCTCCGGGACTGAATAACCTGCGGCGGATACTCTCCCGTCTGGCATCGGCCGACCAGCACAGTGGCCGGCCGTCGGCGGAGGATTTCCAGATGCTCAACTCCCGGCTCGACACAGTCCTCTACGTCACTCCCACTCCCGACATGATCAGCGCCCGTGTTTTGCGCCGCATGCGTTCCCGTGAACGATCGATCTCATGTTTTCTCGTGAACCAGTCCGGAAAAACGATCTCCCGGAAGGGCCAACGGATGAGCGAGGTGCTTCAGGAGGCCGGCATATCGGTGCAGCGTATCCGCGAGACATCCGACCTGCGCGGAAGGAGCCCCGACTCCAATCGCCTTTCTGCGTGAGGACAGGAATATGCAACGAGCCCCCATTCTCCGTCACATCGCCATATACGGTTTCGCCGCCACCGCCGTGTGGTGGGGAGCGGGGCGCCTTTATCCTGCCTTCTGGCTGTATCCGGGCATCGGCTGGCTGGGGCTGAGCTGTGTTCTGGCCCTGACCCTCCCACGGTTACTGCATTATCAGAGGATCGCCGCCCTTTCGCTCAGCCTGATCATCCCTGCCGCCGTGATCATCCTGGGCGTCTTTCAGAGGACACCCCCGGTGCAGGTGAGCGAACGGGTGGTGCTCGCCATCGTCCTCGCACAGTCAGCCGGAGCCTGGAAACGCCGTCACTACGGGCTGATGGGCGCCGCCGGACTGCTGCTTCTGCTGGCCAATCTGCGACAGGCGGGCACGATACCGCTTGCCGTACTGCTCCCCACGATCATATTTGGAGCCGCCAGCCTGGCCGATCGTGGCCCGGACCCGGACGATTCGGGGGCTGAAAGCCGCGCCGTTCGCCTCACTGCCATACCGCTTCACGCATTTCTCCTCCGTGTCGTTCTCATGGCCACCATCGCCTTTTACGGGGGACAATACCTCAGCACGGCTCTGCCCATACCCGTGCCCGAGGAGTTCGGGTCGGAGCGGAGGCACTGGCTTTCCTTCGCGCGACATATCCTGAACAGGGGGGAGGAAACGCCCACCAGGAACAGAACGCGCGGCAGCATACCGCCCGACCCCGATGAGTCAGCGGAACGACATTACGCCGGACGAGCGATTATGGACCTCACCCGCACTGACCCCAGCGGTCTCTCCCGGCAGCTTCTGATGACGGTGGAGTCGCAACGCCCCTTCTACCTGCGCGGTATAGCCTTCGATGAGTACACGGGAAACCGGTGGAAGCTCTCCGGCGAACCGGAGTTCCGGCGGGCGTCCAACCCGAATTTTGTCAGAACAATGGTCCAGATTTCCGAAGTGAGCACGTCGCACACGGAAACGCCCCAGGACGTCAGCCTCAGAATCCAGGCGGATCTCGGTCGGGTGATATACGTTCCCACCAGAGCCACCACTCTCCAGACCGATCATCTTCCCCTTGTGTTGAAGGATCAGCTCGAGAACCTCTACTCCCCGATCCGGATAAAAAAGGGGATTCGATACCGGTGCTACATTGCCGAACCTCAACAACGGAACCTGACGGAGTACCCGCTCAATGAAAAGGGGAATCCGCCCCACCAGAAATATCTCGAATTACCCGCTCTACCGGATCGTCTCATCCAGCGGTGCATGAGGGCGGTGGAAGATGCGGAGGATCAATGGCGCGCGGTTCAGAAACTGATGCAGCTGGTGCAGGAAGGAAAAGGCTACACCACCGCTGCACGGGATATCCCCGACGACGAGGATGCGGTTGATTATTTCCTCTTCGAGATGCAGGACGGCTCCTGCTCTCACTATGCATCCGCGCTGGCCGTGGCATGCAGAATCGTGGGGATCCCGGCACGGGTGGCGACGGGCTTTGGACCGGGAAGCTACGACGCAGATGCAATGAGATGGCTGGTGAGGGAGGAGGACTCACACGCATGGACGCAGGTCTGGGCCCCCGATCACGGGTGGATTGATGTTGACCCCACCCCCGGACGTTACTCCGATGCGGATAACGGAGAGGAAGCACAAAGATGGACGGTAAAGGATGCATACGAGATGGCCAGAGAACGAATAATGGCCCTCTGGGCCGACTTCCGCGGCCTGATGTCCGACCTGCCCCAAAAGATGCGTAACAACAGCAGATGGATCGTCTATACTGTCATCGGCCTCCCCCTGCTGATCCCCCTCGCGTTAGCCGGCCTCTGGAGCACCCGGCGCATACGATGGTGGATCCGCTGGGTTACGGCTCCATGGCTGTCCCCCGACCGCGCCGCTGAAATCACCTACAGGTGCGTTCTTGAATGGCTCCACAGGAAGGTGGGGGGAATCACGCCAACCATGACCCCGACCGAAGTGGTTGAGACCGCCAAAAACAGGGATCTGCCCTGGGCCGAGCTGCTGGAGGAGCTCACCGACCTGGCCGAACGCCTCGTCTTCGGCCCCGACTCCCCGGACCGGGAAAGCGTGAGGGAACTGCGGCAGAAAGCACGCGACCTGAAAGAGCATATTCGCAACCGATGATTTCCCCGCATATTTCACAAACCTCAATCCTTAATTGTTCTAAAAGCAATGTCAGCAAAGGTGAATCGCAAAGTCACAGACAGGTTTATAACAACAGGGTGTTTTTAACAGTGCCGGCAACAGCGGTTTGGTCTACGACCGAGCCGTCACACGAGGTGACGGGGGGAGAAAAAAGCGTAGGACACTTATCTCAGACCGCTTAAGCCGTACAGCGGGTATGACAGAAACATTGACGGCACGACCACGAGGACGGATATATGATACGGCGGTAAGGAAACGCAGAGGTCTACGGACGGTGATCGGTGCGCAATCAGGCCTTTACTCCAGAACTCAACCGGTCCTGCAAAAGTCCTCTCAGGTTTGGCCTCAGGGGTGGCACCCTGAAACCTTAGAAAACTTATGGCAGCCCGCTTAACCGGCAGCTCAGAGCATCCCGGGGGAAAATCCGAGCCGGGGCACATCGGCCTGAGAGTTTCGCTTTTACCGATCACGGGTTACCGATCACTGATCACCCGCCTGCTGTGGGGTTCAGTTCTGCCCGCTCCGGCACAACACCCGTTTCCGGTTCCCCCGGGGCCCG
>JBKHGK010000093.1:0-6988 GCA_046539705.1 Candidatus Brocadiia bacterium
ACCCCGAACTCCGGCGGCTGGCACCGCCCCGGCACGGGGCTTGTCCGCCTCAGGCGCGGCTACACTCTCAATCGGCCCTTCGGGGCGCCCTCAACAACCGATCACCGACGGGTATCCGAGACCCGCACCGGAGGCCGGCTCCGCCCGCTTCGGGGGTTCCAGAGTCGGCCTCCGAAAAACTTCAGCCGGTGAGCGCAACGCTCAAAAGGTGGTGTGCGGCTTCAGAACAGCCCCACCACATTCCCCTCTTCATCCACATCCACGTCGGCATACGCCGGTTTGGAAGGCAGTCCGGGCATGGTTTTCATCGCTCCGCAGAGCGGATATATGAAACCGGCGCCCACGCTGGCCCGCACTTCACGGATCGGGAAGGTGAATCCCTCTGGAGCACCTTTCAGAGAGGCATCGTGAGAGAGGGAGAGGTGGGTTTTGGCCATGCACATCGGCAGGTTACCAAACCCGTTGTCCTCGAAATTGGCTATCTGTTTTTCGGCCTTCGGCGAAAAATCGACGTCCGCTGCGCCATAGACCTCCCGGGCGATGACCTCAATTTTCTCCTTGATACTCATATCCAGCGGGTAGAGGAAATCAAAGTCGGATTCCGCCTCACAGGCGTCGACGACCGCTTCCGCAAGCTCCACGGCCCCTTCCCCGCCCCGGGGATGATGCTCGCTCACGGCGGCATCGTGGGCGCCGGCCTGCCGGGATTGTTCCACCACGTATTCCACCTCCTCATCGGTGTCACTGGCGAAACGGTTGACGGCAACCACGACGGGTATTCCGAACTTGTTGGCAATCTCAATATTACGCTCAAGATTGCAGAATCCTTTTTTGAGCAGATCCATATTCTTCTCAGTGTATGCCGGATCCAGATCTTTGCCGGCCGATACCTTCGGGCCACCGCCATGCATTTTGAGGGCCCTCACAGTGGCCACCAGCACCACGGCGTCGGGCACGAGGTTGCTGTAGCGGCATTTGATGTTGAAGAACTTCTCCATACCGATATCCGCCCCAAAACCCGATTCCGTGATGACGTAATCGGAGAGTTTAAGAGCGATTTTATCGGCTATGATCGAGCTGTTGCCGTGGGCGATATTGGCGAACGGCCCCGCATGGACGAAGGCCGGCTGTCCTTCGAGAGTCTGCATCAGATTGGGCATCAGGGCATCTTTCATCAGGGCGGTGGCGGCCCCGGCCACCTCAAGGTCCTCCGTTGTTATTGGGTTACCGTCCACATCGTAGGCCACAACTATCTGGCCGATGCGTTCACGCATATCCTCCAGTGACGTGGCGAGGGCCAGTATGGCCATTATCTCGGAGGCCACGGTGATGTCGAAGCCGGCCTCCCGGGGATACCCATCCCTGCTGCTGCCCAGACCGACAACGATGTTGCGAAGGGCCCTGTCGTTGATATCAACCACCCGGTTCCAGCTTATGGAATAGGGATCGATGTTCAGTTTTGGTTTGCCACCGGAGAGCCGATCCCATTTATCATCCGAGTAATTGCGTTCGTGCATCATGCGGGTGTCGATCGCCGCGGCTATGAGGTTATGGGCGGCGCTGATGGCATGGATATCCCCGGTGAGATGCAGATTGAAATCTTCCATGGGGATAACCTGGGAATAGCCCCCACCGGCTGCCCCGCCTTTGATGCTGAAGGTCGGCCCCTGGGAGGGCTGTCGGATACATGTGAAAACGTCTTTGCCAATCTGCCCCATTGCCTGCGTCAGTCCAACCGTCGTGGTCGTTTTCCCCTCACCAAGGGGAGTCGGCGTAATGGCCGTCACATCGATGTATTTCCCATCGGGCCTGTCACCAACCCGGTCGAGTATATCCAGATTCACTTTGGCTTTATGATCGCCATACAGTTCCAGTTCATCGCGTTCAATCCCTGCTTCCGACGCGATATCCACGATAGGGGTCAGTTCCGCCGCCTGTGCAATTTCAAGGTCACTCAGCATGTCAATACTCCCGAAGTGAAGGTGAGGCTGACAAAACGCAGACCCCCGGACGCGCCTGGCACCCCGGGAATCAGTTCATCATATATCGCTCATTCTATATGAGCACGTACAGAAGTCAAAGAAACGGAGGCCGGCTTCAGCGTCCGCGCCAGCCGCAAATACGCACCCCCTCGACGAGCGGTCAAATCCGAACTACTCCCGCCCCCTGCGTGCACATTCCACGGTATTCTGCAGAAGCATGGCGGTGGTCACCAGTCCCACACCACCGGGCACAGGTGTTATGGCCCCGGCAACGTTTCTGGCCTCTTCAAAATCCACATCGCCCACCACTCTGGTCTTCTCCTCGCCATCTTCTTCCACCTTAACCCGGTTGATTCCCACATCAATAACCACCGCATCGTCCCGGATCATATCGCCGCTTACAAGCCCCGCTTTGCCGGCCGCAACCACCAGCACTTCCGCCCGGCGCGTGTGCTCGGCGAGATCCCGGGTGGCAATGTGACAGCATGTAACGGTCGGCGATTCCATAACGGATCTCAGCAACATAACCAGGGTGGGTTTCCCGACAATTTCGCTGTGTCCCACCACCACGGTCTCCTTCCCCTTCAGATCAACCCCCGTCTCCTGCAACATCCTGACAACCGCATGGGGGGTGCAGGGGGCAAGGCTGAAATCCCCGTAAAACAGGCGCCCGATGTTGGCGGGATGTATACCCTCAACGTCTTTCTCCGGGGCAATTTCCGTCTGCACCTCCCGTGCATCAATGCCCTCGGGCACGGGCATCAGCAAAATTATGCCGCTGACGCTGTCATCCGCGTTGAGGTCATGTATATAGCTTTTGATCTCCTCACCCGTTTCCAATCCCCCGGTCCGTTCCTCATCATGCAGCTCATAATCTATCCCGACCTCCTCGCAGGATTTCCGCTGGCTGCGGGCATAATACTTCGCGCCGGGATTATCGGTGGTGAGAAGGGCAACGAGTTTTGGAGGCGATGACATCTCTGACACCGAGCTCCGCACATCTTCCTTGATCCCATCAGCAATCGGTCCGCCTTCTATCAGCGTCGCACTCATACCTGCACTCCCAGAGTTAGAATTCCAAGAAAACTCAGCATCCCGCGGCCTCGATGATATCGGGCACATAACGGTCCCATCCGAGCGTCATCAGGTGCGCTCCCTGGCACATATCTTTCATCTCGCCGATCAGCTCACCGGCGATCTCAACCGATACCTTCGGCCGGTCCTCCTTATCCGCACCCGACAGTCGCTGCATGAACCGGTCCGGCACGTTTACCCCCGGCACACCGCTGTTCATATAGCGGGCCATACCGGCGCTTTTCAACGTGACCATACCCACCAGCACCGGCACGTCCAGGTGATCTATACGGTTCATGAACTCCTCGAACACGCCGGGATCGTAGACCGCCTGGGTCTGGACGAATTGTGCGCCGGCCTCCACCTTTTTCTCCAGCTTCATAATCTGGGGCTCCATCTCGTCCGCCCCGGGCGTCACGCAGCATCCTTTGAAAAAAGACGGTGCACCATCCAGCTCATTCGGGTTGCCCTTGCGATCCGTCCCCAGATCATATCCCTCCTCAAGGGTTTCGATGGTGCTGAGCAGGCTGACCGAATCAAGGTCGTACACTGGTTTTGCCTCCTCATGATCCCCCATTACAACGTGGTCCCCGGTCAGGGCGAGCACATTTTCAATGCCGAAAATAGAGGCGTTCAGCAGGTCGGATTGCAGCGCCAGCCGATTGCGGTCCCGGCAGACCATCTGGAAAACCGGCTCAATCCCCATCTGTTCCAGTTTGATACACATGGCCAGCGAGCCGGCCCGCATGACGGCGGTCTGAAGGTCGGTCACATTGACCGCCACGACCGTATCTTTGAGATATTCCTCGGCCTCCTCCAGGACGGGCTCCACGTTGGTTCCCTTCGGGGGAGCGACCTCGCCGGTAAAGACAAATTCTCCGCTCTCAAGTTTTTCCTGCAATCTGCTCACGAGTTTACTCCTGTAAACGAATCAGCTCAAAAGAATATATTTCCCCGCCTCGGTATCTATGCATCATTCTCTGCCACCGGAGCCTCGTATTTACTGTAGTCACGGAAAGGGGCGATATTGTCCACCATATCGAGGCGTCCCCTGTCCCGGAGTCGTTCGTATATCTGCACCCACGCGCAGTCCTTGCTCTCATCCACCTCGCACTTGCCGTCCTGAGCTCCTCCGCATTGACCGTTCACCAGCCCTTTGCTGCAGTTGGCGATCGGGCATATACCCGCGGTGTATCCTATCACGCAGTCACCACATCTATCGCATTCCAGATCCGTGGGGCGCAGCCCCGCACACCCGGGTAGTTTCACCGTATTGCCCCCGGTATATACCGGCACATCCGCCAGATCCGCAACGGTCTGCACGCCCACGCCGCAGGAAAACACCAGCACGGCATCGGCCTCCTTCAGATCCGGTCGGTAAAGCTCCAGCCGCTGTTCGGTGAAATCCGGGCGGCACAGGTAGTCGGCCACTTCCTCCCCCACAACCTGCAGCTGCTCCCGCAGGCGGTCGGTTACCTCCCGGGCCTCCTCCAGGGAAAAACCGACCTCCGCGCAGCCGTTGCAATGGATCACAAAAACTCGTTCCGGCAGGGTGGAACTCAGCTCATCCACCGATTTGAACGTCGTCGTAAGCATATTCATTCACCCGGTTATCTAAATATGAGGTGAGGACAAATCAGGCCTCCGCTTTTTGCATCTCGTCCTTGGCCGTCTGGATCATGCTGACAAGGGGAAGCTTTGACGCGCAGATGTAGTCACAGGCGCCGCACTCGATACAGGCCTCAGGGTCCAGTTCGGGCACCCGCGCCCAGTTCCCCTCTTTCACATGATACCAGATCCTGTTGGGCTGGAGGTTCATCGGACACACCTCCACGCAGCGACCACACCGCACGCAGGTCCGTTCCTGGTCTTTCTCTATATCGGGTTCGGGCAGCACCGTGAGGCCGGTGGAGCCCTTTATGATTGGCACTTCGAGGGTGGACTGTTCAACCCCCATCATCGGACCGCCCATCTTAATCACCACCCCCCGACCGTCTTCGGTGCTCACGCCGCCGTAGAGAACATCGGCGAACGGGGTGCCCAGGCGCACCCGATAATTCCCGGCTCTGTCGGCACAGGGGCCGGTGACGGTCACCACACGCTCCATCAGCGGACGCCCCTCTACCACCGCATCCCGCACCGCAGCCGCCGTTCCCACGTTCGACACAACCGCCCCCACATCGATGGGGATACCATCGGCCGGAACTTCGCGTCCGGTGAGCGCATGGACCAGCATCTTCTCCGCCCCCTGCGGATACTTCGTCGGCATAACTTCCAGCTCCAGTTCCCCGCCCACCGCCTCCCGCATCCGTTCGATGGCCTCCGGCTTGTTCTCCTCGATCGCAACGATGCAGCGCTCCACGCCCAGAGCCCTGGCCATCAGCTCCAGGCCCTGCACTATCCTCTCCGGCTGTTCCACCATCAGCCGGTGATCACCGGTCAGGTAGGGTTCACATTCACACCCGTTCAGAATCAGCACATCCACCGGATCCTCCGGCTGAAGCTTGACGTGAGTGGGGAACATCGCCCCGCCCATCCCCGTCACTCCGGCATCGCGCACACGCTGTACTATCCGTTCGGCGGTCAGCGTCTCCGGCGCAACCTGAAGGGACTCAAAATCCACCGTCCTGTCTTGATGGTCGTTCTCCACCACAACCGACGTCACACCGGTGGAAATGACCGGGTGGGGCCTGTCCTCCACCGCTATCACACGGCCACTGACAGATGAATGGACAGGTGCGGAGACAAAAGCCTGAGGCCGCCCGATCATCTGCCCCCTCTCCACCTCATCCCCCGGCGAAACCGTCGGCATGCACTGCTGACCGATATGCTGTATCAGGGGCAGCACAAACACATCGGGCACGGGGGCGGGCTCTATGGGCATATCCTCGGTCCGCCCTTTCTCCTCCCGCGGATGGACGCCGCCGGGATAACCCTCATCCCGCATCTCCCGCACTTTTTCCGACAATTCAGCGTCCCCGGCAAAACCCGGCTGATTGTATTGATGCTGCCGCACACCTTCCTGCATGGAGTCCACTCTGCCCTGTTCCTTCAACCGGTCATATATCTGCAGCCAGACGCAGTCCTTCTGCTCATCCACCTCGCATTTTCCGTCCTGTGCACCGCCGCAGGGACCATTCACCAGACCTTTTGAGCAGTAGGCCACCGGACAGATGCCACCGGTCTCGTTCAGCACGCAGTCCCCGCAGGCCGCGCAGAGCCGGGTATCGGTGGGATAAAATCCACCGAAAAACCTGTATCCCTCCGAGTTGGCAAGGGGCAGCACCAGGACATCGGTCAGCCCCGCAACGACCTGCGTGCCAAGTCCACATGAATAGGTCCCCAGCGCATCGACCCCATCCAGGTCAAGCTCTTCCATCAGCTCCCGGGTGCTTCTTTCGATGCACAAAAAGTCAACCTCGCGCCTTTCGCTGACCTCCCTGCCGGACTTCTCGATCCCCTCCTGCAGGGTTTCAGCGGCTTCGGATCGATCGGACTCAAAATCTTTGAAACACGTCTTGCACGCCAGCAGCGCAACGGTCTCAACGCCCTCGCACAGCTCCTCGATTTCCTCTTCAGGCTTGGTATCAAGCTCCATGACATTCACCTGGATTCAGGTCGGGTAAGTAGTCAACACAACAACGGGCCGGGCGGGGTCGTGAACATGCACCGGCTCCCCTCGCGCGAGGATTTACAATAAACCGACCGATTCAGTATGTCAAGGTGTCCAAAGACCGGCTCTCGATTGTGGCCCCCCGGCGCCACAGATAACAGTACGTGCATGGCAGAAAGTTCTCCTCAGAGCAGAGACCAGAACTCTCTAATGTCCTTAAATGCCAATCGGCCCCGAGAATCTCTCTCGGAGCCGATAACGGCACTACAAATACTGGTACCCCCAAGGGGATTTGAACCCCTGTTACCGGAATGAGAAT
>JBKHGK010000094.1:0-6893 GCA_046539705.1 Candidatus Brocadiia bacterium
TTGCTGAAGTTGCTTTTAGAATAATTAATGTTTGAGGTTTGTGAAATATGCGGGTAAAGCGGCGAGCATCCCGGCCCGCATAATCAGCGTCAAGCGGTCCAATGCCCCATCAATGCGCCACTTCCTGGAATCGACTCTCCCGTATAACGATCACTTCAACTTCCCCGGGATACTGCAGTTCCTCCTCCACCTCCCCGGCGATATCATGAGAAAGCTTGGCCGCGGTCTTGTCATTGACCTGCTGGGAATCCACCATCACTCTGATCTCTCTGCCGGCCTGTATGGCATAGGCATCTTCCACCCCTCCGTGCCGGCTCGCGACGTTCTCCAGCTTTTCCAGTCGCTTGACGTAGCGATCCAGCGATTCCCGTCTGGCCCCCGGCCGGCTGGCGCTGAGGGTGTCGGCGGCAAGTATCAACCCGGCATATATTGATTCGGCATCGACATCCTCATGATGAGCCTCGATGGCATTAACCACCACCGGATCCTCATCATAGCATCGTGCTTCTTCCGCACCGATCACCGCATGAGACCCCGTCTGATCGTGATCCAGGGCTTTTCCAATATCATGCAGCAGACCACTTCTTTTGGCCAGCTGGGTATCCAGTTTCAGCTCCGCGGCCATCATTCCGGCCAGCTCCCCCACCTCTATGGAATGCTGCAGCACGTTCTGGCCGTAACTGGTGCGGAATTTCAGACGTCCCAGCAGTTCCTGCAGCTGATCGGGGAGCCGGGACACTCCCATATCATGGGCCGTATCGCGACCGGTCTGGGTGATTATATCATCGACTTCGTCCCAGGCTTCCTCCGTCATTTCCTCGATCCGGCGCGGGTGTATACGCCCATCCGCGATGAGCCTCTCCATCGCCACTCGTGCGGCCTCTCTTCTGACGCCGTCGAAACAGCTCAGCACAACCACCTCGGGCGTATCGTCCACAATAACGTCCACTCCCGTGGCTTTTTCGAAAGCCCGAATGTTACGACCTTCCCGTCCGATAATGCGCCCCTTCAGGTCTTCGTCCGGAAGCTCCACGGTGCTGGTAGTGGTATCAACCGCCGAGTCGGCCGCACAGCGCTGCATGGCGTTGACCAAAATACGTCTGGCCTGTTTATCGGCCCTTTTCTCCGCTTCTCGGATTTTCTCCCCCACCAGTTCCTCACAGTCGTGCTCCACCTCATCCTCCATCCTGCTCAGCAGGATATCCCTGGCGTCATCCCGCGAGAGGCCACTGATGCGGTAAAGTTCCTGCTTCTGTTCTTCGATCAGGTCATCAATTTCGGATTCCCGATTGGACAGTTGCCGCCTGTGTTCCTCCAGGTTCCGTTCGGCCGTTTCGAGGCGCTGTTCCTTTTTATCAACTTCCTTTTCACGAGAGTTCAGTTTCTCTTCCCGCCTGTCCAGCCGGCGTTCGGCCTCCCGCAACTCCTGCCGGCTCTCCTTCATTTCCTCCTCGAAATCCTCCCGCCTGCTTATCAAACTCTGACGCGCCTCAACCTCCACCCGCTCCTTCACCTGCTCGGCCTGTTCACGGGCGTTGCTGAGGATCCTCTCACGCTCTGACTCCGCATCCCGCCTGACGGCTTGGGCCAGGCTCCTGCGCAGGTAATATCCGAGAACGAGTCCAAGAACTCCGGCTAGAAACCAGCTCACGTCTATCGGTGGTATATGTTCTAACAGTTCTATCATTATTCTCTCCCGCCCACTCAGGGCACCAGCCCGCCGATGCAGCCGGAGAGAAATGTGTGATTACCCCGATAACCCACCAGTGGGGTCTTCGAAATCGAATGAAGGCTACCGCAACACAGAGGCAAAAGCGACCTACTTATACTCCCAACCGATCTCAAAACGCTCCGTCTGGACCTGCTTCGGTTCCTGTCCCCTGATCGGGGAGTAAAACCTCTGCCTGCCATTTCCAGAAACACAGCAGAACGCCTTAAAATACATTCAAAGCCTCCGATTCCTTATGCTTGTTGTACTGGGATAGCCTTCTCTATAGTGACAATTCGGCTCACTTATGTAACACAACATTTTCTTTCCGGTTCCATCATAGGGCTGTATATATCAGCGCCGGAGACATCCTGAACGGCAGTCATTGTTCATTTTCGGGAACGGATCGTGGTTATCAGGACGTCTCTGCGCCGGGATATTAAAAATCCCGACCCGTCCCCCGCTACATTCTCGCATCTGTCAATTATCATCTCTGCCGTACCCTGTTGTCAACCGGCATTCGGTCATTCCCGGCGTCCGGCCGGCCCCGCATGTGGATCCGTTGATTGCAGCTTCTTCTCGTTCCACGTTACCTTTTCCAGCACATCACATGGTGGATAAATATTCCCTCAGATCCGGCGCCATCTCCTCCACCGCAGAGCCAAAACATTCCCTGAAAACCTTCCTTTTCTCCTCCTTCCCCTCCATATCCCGGATTTCCGTCAGATAGCGATGGACGGCGTCCGATCCCCCCGGTGATTCATCCAGTAAATAGTGCACGAGAAGCCAGGAAAGTGCGTATTCATCGGCAGTGAGCGGCTCCTTCCTGGTTTTCATAAGCAGTTCCTCCAGCCGCTCCACATTTATATCATCCTCATCTATCCTGCTCAGACGTTTCCCGCGGGGCCGGCCGGGAGGCGATACTTCACAATACACCGCCAGACCCTCATCGATCCAGGGCGGAATATCACGGAAATGGGAGGCCATCACATAGTGGGTCAGTTCATGGCGCAGGTCCAGCCGAACGCGGTCATTTTCGGGATTTCCCCACACGGTGATGACAAATTTACCCGAAATTTCACAACATGCTGCCCTGTTTCTGACGCGCTGCGGACACCGTTCGGCCAGATATCGGGCCATGTCCCCGCGGTTATCGAAAAGGATGATAGAGAGGGAAACGTCGGGAGGTGATACGCCCAGCACTTCCGATACGGCCTCAATCTGCTCGTCGGCCAGGCCCAACAGTCGCTCTGCCCGGCCAGGCCCTTCATCGGCCAGTAATTCCACCCTCTCGTTCTCATACCTCGTTTCCGGCAGTCGATATCCGCACCCCGGACCGATCAGCAGAACACACAGAAGGCAAATTATGAAGCCATACCGGGTTCGCATATCACCTCATCGCCTCAGGAAGCGGTCTTATGGAACGGCAGATGAAGCTGTCCAACCTCGAACGGGGGAGCGCCCTGGCGTTTGACACGCGCATCAACCCGCCGCAACAGGCCCTCTATCCTTTCATAGCCTCTGTCCACATGAGACATCCCATCCACGGTCGTCGTGCCGCCCGCCGCCAGACCGGCGACAATCAGGCTGGCCCCACCGCGAAGATCCCTCGCCGTGACGGGGGCGCCGCTCAGCTCAACCGGACCACGCACAACGGCCTGAGGTCCCTGCCGGACGATATCAGCTCCAAGCCTGTGCAGTTCCCCGACATGGGTAAATCTCTCCGGGTGGACCGAGTCCGTTACCACGCTGGTCCCATTTGCGGTAACAAGTACCGCCATGAGCTGTGGCTGCATGTCGGTGGGTATGCCCGGGTATGGAAGGGCCGTGAAATCCGTTCCCTGCAGTTCCCCCGTTCTCCGCACGCGTATCCCGGCTTCGCTTTGCTCGAACTCGACTCCCATCTTCCGCATAACATTCAACAGCGCGGACAGATGGTCGCTTCGGGCTCCCTCGAGCAACACATCTCCTCCGGTAATGGCCACCGCACAGGCAAACGTACCGGCCTCTATGCGGTCCGGTATGACTTTGTGAGGCGTGCCCTCCAGCCGGTTCACCCCCTCTATCGTGACCGTATTGGTGCCCGCTCCCTCGATATTGGCCCCACAGGAATTGAGATAATGGGCGAGGTCCTGCACCTCCGGCTCGCTGGCGGCATGTTCGATCACGGTCCGTCCTTCGGCAAGAGTGGCGGCCATCATCACGTTGGCCGTCCCGAGGACAGTTGACCCGTGCGGCCCGCCCATGTAAATGCGATTCCCCTCCAGCCCGGATGCAGAAGCGCGTATATACCCATTTTTCTGCTCGATGTCGGCGCCCAGGGCCCGCAGACCACGCAGATGAAGATCAACCGGTCTCTCCCCGATCACACAGCCCCCCGGCAGAGGAACTTCAGCAAAACCACGTTTGGCAACGAGCGGCCCAAGCACACAGATACTTGCCCTCATGGCAATGGCCGGTTCATGCGGACAGGTGCAGTTTTCCTCCTCCATCACCTCCAGGTTCAGGCTGTGGTGATCGGTACGATGAACCCGCATCCCGAGCCTCTCCAGGATGATTCGAAGCGTCCGCACGTCGGTCAGACGGGGCACCCGACTCAGCTGGGTCGGGCCCTCGGTCAGCAATGCGCTGGCCATAATCGGCAGAGACGCGTTTTTCGCCCCGTGCAGTTTGAGTTCGCCGTGAAGTGGTTTCCCGCCCATAATTTTCAGTTTTGACATCTTTGACCTCTCATATCCCTCCGGACTCCCTTATTGCTCGCTCAGTGGAAACGCCACAACCCGCGGACCACGATCATCGTCCATAACTTCCATCGAACTGGCGTCGTATCCGGCGGACTCCGCCATATCCTGTATGGTGTCGGCCTGATCCTCACCGATCTCCAGTACCAGCCAGCCATCCGAGTCAATATACCTTGCTGCCCCGGATAGGATCTCGCCGATCAGCTGCAAACCGTTCTCTCCCCCGTCCAGAGCCTCCCGCGGCTCCCATTCACTGACCTCCGGCTGCAGGTCGGAGATGCTTTCGGTCGGGATATAGGGAGGATTACTCACAATGAGGTCCACCCCGCCTCCTCTCCCCTCCTCACTCCCCGTTAGAGGCTCGAAAAGGTGCCCGGCCCTGAACTCAATGCGGTCCTCAACCCCGTGCTTCGCCGCATTCCGACGGGCAATGGACAGCGCCGTCTCACTGGTATCGGTGGCCAGCACACTTGTTTCACCCCGCTCACAGGCAAGGGTAACCGCTATAACGCCGCTACCGGTACCCACATCCAGCACCCGATATCCGCCTTCCTCATTCGGCAGCTTCTCCAGACATTTATCGACCACCAGTTCGGTCTCCGGCCGCGGCACAAGCACATTTTCATCCACCTCAAACCGCCGACCGTAAAACTCCGTATATCCCAGCATGTACTGCAGTGGATACCGGTCGGCACGACGCTTGACCATTTTCCGCAGTTCTGCTCGCTGCTCCGGAGTCAGCTTCCTCTCAAAACGTGCATACAACATGACCCTCTCCAGACCGGTCACCTCCGAAAGCAGCAGCTCCGCGTTGAGCCGGGCATCATCTATGCCGTTTTCCTCAAAATACTCCGTGGTCCAGTTAAGTATTTCCAGGAGTGTCCATTCCTTCTGTCCTGTAGCAGGCATCGGGGCGATTCCATTCTGTGACATAAATGTTCAACGACCAGAGTCCATGATCGTCTTTATTGTAGGGTTCATCCGAAGCCCATTGCCAGTCCCCGCTTCCCCCCCGATGCCCTCCCTCCCTTCAATGCAAATCTCTGGTCAATTGTCGGGACGATTGGCTCGCAAATTCGGCCCCGAAAAATTCAGCTTCCACCTCCCGACAGCTCCCGACACAGTCCGAGCATGAAATCACGGTTGTCGCAGCAGGCATAGTGCAGTTCCCCGCCCATACGATGAAAGGTTTTGAAAAAACGCAGATAATAGTCGGGATGATCCTCGGGAGGTTCGCCCCTGGACCAATCCCAGGTGGATTCCTGTATATCATTCACCACAATCATATGATCCGTTATCGTGCGCCCTTCCCGGGAGGCGATGTTCTGCGCCATCGACATCGACTTTTCAAACACCATCGGGGACATAACTGCCGATCCCATCGAGACATATACCCCCCCATCCAGCCTGCTGACAGTCTCCGCAAAGCTGAGAAAATCCCTCTCCGCAGCCCTGCCAATGGCCGCACCGCAGTTGAGCGGATGAAGGTAAATAATATCATGCCCGAACATCGGGTGTCCGGTAAACGGCACATCCTCCCGATAGGCCGCCGCCTGGACGCTGTATTCGGCAAACCGGTGGGGAAGATCCACTCGACCCGGCTCCAGGTCGCTGGTCTCCAGAACGCTCAAAAGGTCCCCCGCGGCCGGAAGAACTTCTGATACGACGGGAGCTGCGAGTTCATTACGAATCTGATCCCGTAACCACCCCGGTTCGGGGATTTCCAGATGTTCCTCTTCGATCATTGCCCCAACACTGGCCCCGTATCCCAGACCACGGAAAGCCCCCAGAAGCAGCGCCAGGTTAAGGTACCGCCCGGTCTCTTCCCAGGCCCCAAAACGCCCCCGCCGCGCGTTGCGCTCCACGTGTTCACTGGTCCTGCCCAGATAGGACAGCTCCCAGTCGTGTATTATACCGGCCCCGTTCGTCGCCAGGTGCGTTACAACCTCCTCCTCGATGAGATGTGCAAGAACGGGCCCCAGACCATTTTTAATGGCGTGAGCTCCGAAGGCAAGCATCACCGGTCGATCCGCCGACCGGGCCTCCAGAATGCGTTCCGCCAGTCGGCCTATAACCATCTCATTCTGACCGCTCAGTCCAACCGGCGCATCATCTGGGAATACGGCATCTTTCTCGATCGAGACCCTGTTCTCCCGATCGGAAAGGGACCAGAACCTGAGCTGTGCTCTGTCAACTCTATCATCCCGCATAAATCACTCCATTGAGGAAAAATCACGCCCCATACGCACCGACACCCGGCTATCAGCCCGCCCCATCAGGCACCGCATCCTCGGCTCTGGAGCGGCAATATCGCCCCGCTGACCGATCCCTGTGAGGTTGTCATCAACATCTCTGGCAAAAAGACCACGTCTCCCATTAACCCGTATATTTCACGAGTCGTCAGTGCGCCAGATATGAGAACAGACAAAGGCGCTCGTGTTCTT
>JBKHGK010000095.1:0-6864 GCA_046539705.1 Candidatus Brocadiia bacterium
GAAATATGCGGGTTAAAGTTCGCTGCCGCTTCCATGAACATGCTCCACCCGCCTCAGGTGTGTGGCTTCTGTGCCCGTCACCGGGGGCCGTGGCGGAAAATAGAGAAAGAGATGACTTATCCGATCGCTTTCCCCGAAATATATGCGCCCGTCCTCACCGGTGATGGCGCAATCGAATTCATAACCGTACCACCTGCGTTCTGTACCGGCGGTGAGAACTCCCAGGTCTCTCATTTCGCGGGTCGACGGGCTGTAGACGAACAGGTGGCTGATCGTATCACGTCTCCCCGCCGTACCATACACCCTGCCATCGGCGGCCACCGTCAGTGATCGGATGTGTGGTTGGGCGGTCGGTTTCCCGAGCACACGGACTTCTCCGCGACGGACGTTGATGGTCGACAAAACCCCATCCGCCACATCTCCGGCATAAATACGTCCGGTGGTGGGGTCACAGGCCCACGCACCCACCCCGCTGTACTGGGCCCTGCCGGCCATTCCGGGCAGGAACAGGCCCGTTTTCTCCGGGCCACCTCCATCCGGATCGTAACGCACGAGATGACCGGCGGTGCCGCAGGCGTATATACACCCATCCGGCCCGACAATCAGTTCATGGCTGAACCGCGCAAAATCGTCAATCTCCCCCACAACGTCAACATCTCTGCTGGCGGGGTCAAACATAAACAGCTTGCCCGTGACATCACTCAGTCCATAGAGACGTTCACCTGAGGGCCCCGCCACAAGCGCCGCAATCCCCTCCTGCTGCACAGGAACAGCCACTGGTTCGATCTTTCCCCCACTGCCGCCCCATTCCTGTATGACGTCCCCCACATACGGACACCTGCAGCGGAAGATTTCCCCTCCCTCGTAACCCTCCCGCTGGGGGGCTGATCCGCCGGCGAACAGGCCATGATCGGGGAGGAACGCCAGTGCCCCCGATACCGCATCATGCCCCGGTAAAACGCCAATATCAGCGACCACTTCTCGACCGGGATCGGGCATATAGGCGAAGACGTGGGCCCGGGAACCGGAAGTGGCCCCGTACACCCACCGTCGCCCTCTGCACAGGGCGGTGATTGCACATTCACCGGGAGGAATCGGTCGGCTGCTGCCGCGAACCCCCAGTTCCTTGGCCACCACATATCCCTCCGTCACCATGCTCTGCTGCGCCGCTGCATACAGCAGATTTTTATCCCGCGATTGTCTGAATCTCTCCGTCCGGGTGATGGGGGTACAGCAGTTCTTATCCGTGTTGGAGTTCATACGGGTTTATTCGCCCTCATTTGGCCTGAGAAGTCCGGATCGATCCGCTTCGAGATAATTCATACAGTAATCATCGTTACCAATCAGGGCCTCGGTGGCGTAAACCGTGGCCATCATATCACAGGTAGTCGGATCCAGGATGGCCGAATCAAGTCCAACCGTTATAAGCTGGGAGAGGAATATCCGGTTGAGTATGCTCCGATACGGGAGGCCAAACCCAATATTGGATAAACCACAGGTCGTGTGGATGCCCGGAAATTCGCTCATAATCCTCTCGACCGCCTCGACCACCACCGCGGCCTGATCGGGGTTCGTGCCCAGGGGCTGCACACAGGGATCTATATAGAGTTTGTCCAGGGGAACGTCATATTCCTGCGCCCCGTCCGCAATCGTCTCGGCCATACGTATGCGGTCATCTACCCCTTCGGGCAACCCCTCCTCATCCATCAGCAGCCCCACCAGCCGTGCACCGGAGTCCGCCGCTATAGGAAAGACTTCTTTCATTTTCTCCGGTTCGGCATTGACGCTATTGAGCATCACATCATCCTTTTCGACCGTTTCAAGGGCCCGCCGGAATCCTTCCGCTCCGGCCGAGTCAATGCACAGCGGCAGATCCGTGTTGTCCTGAACGATTTCCACGGCCCAGCACAGACTTTCCAGCTCCTGGGCCGGCACGCTGCCCGCATTGACATCTATAAAATCAGCTCCCGCCTCGTCCTGCTTTACGGTCTCCTCCGCGATGAACTCAGCATCCTTCTCATCCATCGCCGCGGCGACAGAATCTCTCGTGGCATTGATGCGTTCCGCAATAATCAACATCTGATACGACCTCCTTAAATATGCTTGCGATTAAAAAACCAGGCCCTCCGATCCCGGCGAGGATGAGGCTCGACCACACGATGGTGCCCCAGGTGAGTAGAGCGGTCTGTGAAAGGCCGCCCGGCAACCGAACAGAGGCGCGCCCGCTCAAGTATAGCCGGGTGCCGACAGACGCGTCAAATCATACAGTTCGCCCCGAATCGCCCACCTCCTGCCAATCTCATTTCAGCACGCAGGGACGGGATCTTTTTGCAATTCTGATTGCCGCGTGTTATGGTGTGGGATCCAGGGATGAGAGCAGTATTCTCGGGTGGTCTGAGATTGTACGGGTCATTGGCCGAGAAATCTGCATTGAAACACTGGGGTCGTGCTAAGCGGGGCGTTAGCGGTGTCCTGTACCTGCAAACCGCTCAGCAGGGCTGACCGCTCCGCGAGACGTTCGCCCTTTTGAGAAATAGGGCCGGCCTCGCGGCGTAGAAAGGTGGGTCCCATGGAGCAGGGCGGCCATGAACCTGGTCAGGGGCGGAAGCCAGCAGCCATAAGTGGTACTCCTGTCTGCCGTGGGATAGCTCGCCCGGAGCCGTGAGGAGGTCACTGTCCGAAGAGGCGGTGTCGACCGGAGTGCACGACCCCTTATTTTTTGTCATCGTATCCGCAAGTATATCGTCTAACTGACCGGGGTCTCTACAGTGTATCTCGTCTTCGCCCGCAAATATCGCCCGACCCAGTTTGAAGACGTTGTGGGACAATCACATGTGGCCCAGACCCTGCAGAATGCGGTCCGGAGCGGACGGGTACATCACGCCTACCTTTTCTGTGGAAGCCGGGGTATCGGCAAAACCAGCATGGCGCGTATTCTCGCCAGCGCCCTCAACTGCGCGGAGGGGCCCACCGATCACCCCTGCGGGGAATGTGAATCATGCCGGCGTATCGCCCGCGGGGACGATATGGATGTGATGGAGATCGACGGGGCATCCAATCGGGGTATAGATGAAGTGCGCGAGCTGCGACAGAACGTCAAATATTCACCGTCCCACAGCCGCTATAAAATCTATTACGTCGACGAAGTTCACATGCTCACCCATCAGGCGTTCAATGCGCTACTGAAAACCCTTGAGGAACCCCCCGAACACGTCAAGTTCATCTTCTCAACGACCGACCCGCAGCAGCTTCCCGATACCGTCAAAAGTCGCTGTCAGCGTTTTGATTTCCGGCGCATATCCGATGCCGAGATTGTAAAACACCTCCGCAAAATCTGTGAACAGGAAGATCTCAACCCCGAGACCGGAGCCATGCGGGCCATTGCCCGGGCCGCCAGAGGCAGCATGCGTGATGCCGTGGGAACCCTTGACCAGGTGGCCTCCTTCGGCAGTGATACTCTGGAACTGGACCACGTGCTCACGGTTCTCGGCGCAGCGCGCACCGAAACCCTCACTGAGATAGTGGATGCCCTGGCCGCCAGAGAGGCCGGGGGCGCACTCCAGAAGGTTCATGAAGTTCTTTTCGGCGGGATTGACCTGCTTGATTTCATAGACCAGCTCTCCGAATACCTCCGCGACCTTCTCGTTGCCGGTTACTGTTCACCGGACGACGAACTGCTTGCCGGTGCGCTTGCCGACCCGGAGACGCTCGGCCGCCAGGGCGGCGATTTTACGCCCGAACAGCTCATCTACATGATCCAGGTCCTGAGAGAGGCCAAACTGCGGGCCCGTCGCGATACGACCGGCCGCCTCGCGCTGGAACTGGCAATCGTCAAACTCTCACGCCTGGACGACCTCTCCCCCATCGACGATGTGCTGGAATTCCTCCAGCATATGCCCGAAAACACCGCCCCTTCCCCCAGAAACAGGGCCGGAGGTGAAGATCAAACACCCCCTTCCGGCCAGACGCCCGATTCACAAAAGCCGCGCCGCGATGGACAATCCACTTCCACACAATCGGGCCGGAGGGATTCACAGGACCAATCCACCGGGCAGGGAAATCGAGCACGCGAACTGATGCAGAAGTTAAGTGAAAACTCCCTCGGCTCAAAAAAAAAGTCGGTGAATAACCAGAAGACGGTCAAAGACCGGCGGCCGAGCAGTCCGGGCAACATCGATCCCAAACAGTTCCGGAAAATTCAGAGCGTCGCCGAAAATACTTCCCTTGCTCGTGAAGCCGCCGACAATAAAGCTCTCCTGAATGCTTTCAAAGAGGCGGACGCCAGATTTGGACTTGACCCGGTCAGGCTCAGGCGGGAGGATACAGATGATCTGACTTCTGCCGAACAAGAGAACTCTGAAGCGCACACTAACAGTAATCCGCAAGGAGGCGAATAATGAAAGGTATGGACGGAATTGGCGATATGGGTAAAATGATGCAACAGGCCCAGAGCCAGATAAAAAAGATGCAGGACAAGATGGGCAAAGTGGACGAGACCCTCAAAGAACGCGTCGTCGAGGGAAGCGCGGGCGGCGGTATGGTGAAGGTTCTGTTCAACGGGCTGAAAGAGCCGCTGGATGTGGAGATCGACCCCATGGTTTTTGAGGACGAAGACCCTGAGTTCCTGCAGGAGATGATACTTGCCGCCGTCAGGCAGGGGCTCAAGAAGGCCGAGGAAATCGAAGAAGAGGAAAAGGAAAAAATCGCGGGCAATATGGGCATACCCGGCCTCTCAAATTTCATGTGAATGGAGAACTGCTTGTGGCCAGGCAATATACAGAATCCATTTCAAACCTGCGTGAAATGCTCACGCAGCTCCCGGGCGTTGGCGAGAAAACCGCCGAGCGTATGGCCTATCATATCGTCCGGCTGGACCACGGAGAGGCCATGGCTCTGGCCGATGCCATTGAAAAGGTCAAGGACAATGTGAAACAGTGCTCCACCTGTGCACTCCTGTCCGAATCCGATCCCTGCCACGTGTGCTCGGATCCAGAACGGGATACTTCGGTCGTCTGCGTGGTTGAGGATTCGCGCGATGCAACCGCGATCGAGGAGACCGGAGAGTACGACGGACTCTACCACGTCCTGTGCGGCCGGCTGGCGCCGCTTGACGGCATGGAGCCGGAGGATCTGACTGTCAATCGGCTCCGGAACAGAGTGGCCGGAGGAACCCTCAATGAAGTGATTCTGGCCACAAATCCCGATACCGAAGGCGATGCAACGGCCCTGTTCGTCAGAGAAGCCCTGGAGGATATGCCGGTCACAATCACCCGACTGGCACGAGGCGTACCCAGCGGCAGCCATCTGGAATACGCCGACGCCGCCATTCTCGGAGATGCTATTGAAGAGAGGAAAGAAATGTAATGAATACTGAACGATGCACACGGAGGACCCTGCCATGAGGATGGAAGCCAACCTGCAGGCGCGTCAGGAAATGCGCCAGAAACTTGCACCGCAGGTAATCCAGTCTATCGAGATCCTCCAGCTACCACTGATCGACCTGCGCCAGAGAATTGATGAGGAACTGCTGGAAAATCCGGTGCTCGAGCAGGCCGAAGATGAGACCGACGAGATGGGTGAAAAAACCGAAGCACTGGAAAACTCAGAGGTGGAAAATCCCGCGGAGGAACATCTGGACGAAGTTTCGGCCGACGAAGATGGTAGCGCTGAGGAATTCGAACGCTACGCCGAACTGGCCGACTACTACGAGTCCTACAACGGCACGTCCCGGGGAAGCAGCAGCCCGTCCGAAGAAGTCAATACCAAAATGGAGGCGTTTGAAAACTCGGAAGGCCCCGACCCCACACTCGAGGACCACCTGCGGGATCAGCTCGCCTACCATAACCTGGATGACCCCACCGAAACCCTCTGTGAAAATATCATCAACAATCTGGACGACCGTGGATATCTGACGTATTCTCTCGAGGAGATCATCGACAGTCTCGATGTGGATGTTAGCCGCCAGGAGGCGGAAAAAGCGCTTGATATAGTCCAGCAATTCGATCCGCCGGGCGTGGCCGCGCGCAATGTGGAAGAATGTGTCATGCTGCAGATTGATGAGGACGATGATGACTACGAACTTATGCGCGAGGTGGCCACCGAACACTTTGAGGATATCCTGAAAAATAAATATCCCAAAGTGGCCCGAAATGTCGGATGCTCGGTGGAGAAGCTCAAAAACGTCGTCAATAAAATATGCGGGGCCAATCCCATTCCGGGGGCCGCTTTTGAGAACAATGTGCCTCCCCATGTGATGCCCGATGTACGCATCGAACTACGAGACGGTGATTTCGAGGTTGTCCAGGAGGACGACTGGCTGCCGTCGCTGCGCATCTGCGCATATTACGCTCGCAAGCTGCAGCAGGAGGACCTTGATGAACAGACGCGCGAATACCTGAAAAAGAAGCTTCAGGCCGCTCAGGGACTTATATCGGCCATTCAGCAGCGACGAACCACGCTCCAGAACGTGGTGGAAGAGATAGTGAGGGTGCAAAAGGACTTCTTCAAGAAGGGCGAGATGCACCTTAAACCCCTGAAAATGGAGGAAGTGGCCGAGCAAGTCGGGGTCCACGTCTCAACCGTAAGCCGGGCCATCAGCGATAAATACGCCCAGACCCCCCAGGGCATTTACCCCCTCAAATTCTTTTTCACCGGCGGCGTGGAGAAGGAGAACGGAGAAATGGAATCCTGGGAAGTGGTCAAACGCAAACTCCTCCAGATAGTGAATAAAGAGGATAAGAATAACCCGCTCAGTGACGAGGCAATTGCCGATAAGCTCGGCGAAGAAGGAATCGATATCGCCCGTCGCACCGTCTCAAAATACCGCAAGAACCTCAACATTCCCTCCTCCCGCCGGCGGAAAGA
>JBKHGK010000096.1:0-6863 GCA_046539705.1 Candidatus Brocadiia bacterium
GCCCTTGTCTGTTCCTGTAGATGGCGCACTGACGACTCGTGAAATATACGGGTTATTGTTCATCTGGAGCATCCTTTACTCAGGATATGGGTGCCCGTCCAATCGTCATCATCGCCCGTTTTTTCCTTGTTCGACAACCCAACAACGATTACGAGGTCTATGACTGAAAAGCGATTCGATTTTGTCAATCATATCGTCCGAACCGCTGGATGGCGGACATGATCAGGCGCAGCCCCGTCAGGCGTGACCCGTTGTTAACCGAACCAGCCGTCCTGAAGTTCAACCCTCTCTCCGGCCGGGCCATCTCGAAATCCCTCAGGAACTCCGCCACTATATTCTCCTCCTCATTCCGGCTGAAGGTGAACGGTGCGAGCTGGCCATCTATCACCGCCCGGGGCAGATGTTCACGGATGTGATCCACCATGACCGTGGGACCAAAATTAACCCCCGTCAGATCCAGCCGGCCCAGTATCGGCACTATGTGCCCCATGTCGGAATCAGAGTGCTGATAACGCCGGTCATCCGGATCAGGAGCGTATTCCTCAAACACGGCCTCGAGAATGGGATAACCAAAAAACTCATACATGTCGGGCGTCAGCAACGCACAGTTATCATCGGCAAAGCTAAAGCCCCGAGGCGCGGTTTCAGGGCTGTATCCGGCTTCCTCGTCCAGTATTCGCGCTCTTTTGAGCATACCCCGGCAGATGAGATCCCGGAACCGTCCCGCAAGATCTTTATCGTCCTGGATCAGGAAAATGAGGTTTTCCACGCCGTAAATGGACATGGCGAAGGTGACGGGACCGCGCTGATGACGGTACAGATTGGGTTTTATGCCCATCTCCATGAGTCTGTCGCGCTTCTCATCCCAGTTCTCGGGCAACATGAACTCGCGGAGGTTCTCGATTCTGGCTTCCGCCCGGTCCAGCACCTCCCGGAGCTCCTCCGCCGTGCTCGCGGCCTGCTTAAGCCACCATGACTCCCCCTGCCACTCCCATTCGCCATCAAAGATGTGCCCAAGGCGTTTGACCGGCGGATAATTCTCGTCCTCGGCATCCGGATCGGGCGGATCCTCGTTCAGCAGACGCTTTCCGACTATCCTCTCGGCTCTGTCGTTATAGCGGCGATTCAGCTCAAGGCGCCACTCCGGATCGTTCTGATAGCGCCAGTGGTCGACCTCCACGCCGAGTTCGTCGAACACACACCGCCCGTTCATCCAGATCCCCAGCGGACACTGCGGGATATCATCACCAAACGGATCCTGCGCAGCCACCGCCTGGTCCTCGTAGAAACGGTCCAGATCGACCGGTGCTAAGCCGTCATTGGAATGCATCTCCTCCACCAGTTTCGCCGCCTTTTCATGGTGTTCCGGCCTGGTTTCAATACTCATTGCAAACTTTTTCTCCCGTGAAACATGATAAGATTATCGACCGCCGTTCGGGCTCCAGATGTTACCAGAATGACCGGCGTTCCACAAAAACATCCTCACCGGAGCCCCCCCGATACGACAATCACAAAACGTGTTAAGAGCACTGTGCTTCCTCCCCCTCCAGCTCCTTTATTCGATCCCTCAGTTCGGCGGCCCGTTCAAAATCCAGCCGTTCCGCAGCCTCCTTCATTTCTTTCTCAAGTTCATCAACTCGATTGCCCGTCACATAATCCTCCTCCGCCTCGCTGACCACCGGCGTTTCCACCCGCCGCTCCCAGGCCGCCACCTCATAATCGATTCCCTCGCCAATCTCCTTCTGGATCGTCTGTGGTTCTATATCGTGCTTCTCATTGTGCTGGACCTGTATCTCACGACGTCTCTCGGTCTCCTCTATGGCAGCGCGCATCGAATCGGTCACTTCATCTGCGTAAAGAACCACCTTCGCGTTGACATTTCGCGCACAGCGCCCGATGGTCTGGATCAATGATGTGCGCGACCTCAGAAACCCCTCACGATCGGCATCGAGTATGGCAACCAGGCTCACCTCCGGCAGGTCAAGCCCCTCACGCAACAGGTTGACCCCCACGACCACGTCGTGTTCGCCCCGACGAAGATCATTCAGGATCTCCACCCTCTCAACCGTATCGACCTCACTGTGAATATACGCGCACTTCAACTCTTCCTCACGCAGGTACTCGGACAGATCCTCGGCGAGGCGCTTCGTTAGGGTGGTCACAAGCGTCCGCTCGTCCCGTTCAACCTGATCGTGGATGCGCTGGATTACATCCTGCACCTGTCCTCGGGCCGGGGCAACTTCGATCTCCGGGTCCACAAGTCCGGTCGGCCGAATAATCTGCTCAACCACCTCCCCTCCGCTCTTTTCCACCTCGTATTCGGCCGGAGTGGCGGAGACAAACAGACCGCGATCAAGCATCGCCTCCCACTCGTCAAAGGTGAGGGGACGGTTGTCCAGGGCCGAGGGCAGCCTGAAACCATGATCCACGAGCGTCTGTTTGCGGGACCTATCACCGTGGTACATGGCGTGGATCTGTGGCACAGTCTGATGCGACTCATCCACTATACACAGGTAATCGTCGGGGAAATAGTCCAGAAGACACGCCGGCCGCTCCCCGGGCGCCCGCCCGCTGAGGTGTCGGGCGTAGTTCTCAATCCCCGGGCAGAACCCCACCTCCTCAATCAGCTCCATATCATACCGGGTTCGCGATTCAAGCCGCTGGGCTTCCTCCAGCTTGCCCTCATTCCGCAGCTCGGTCAGCCGTTCCTCAAGCTCGGCCTCTATGCTCTTCAGTATCCCACCTATTCGATCCGTCGGAGTCACAAAATGATTCGCCGGATACAGGGTGAGCTCCGCATCTTCCTCAAGTTTCTTCCCCGTCAAGGGATCGATGGTCACAATGCGATCGACGTAATCGCCGAAGAAATCTATACGATACGCAATTTCCTCGTACGCCGGATACACCTCCACCACATCTCCCCGCGCCCTGAAGGTCCCCCGCTTCAACTCAAGATCGCTGCGGGTATACTGCAGCTCGACCAGCCGTTCGAGCAAATCGTCCCGCTCAATCCGTTCATCCACCTCCAGCCGGGCATACATCTGCTGGTAATCTTCCGGCGATCCGATGCCATATATACATGACACACTGGCCACGACCACCACATCCTCCCGCTCAAGCAGCCGGGTGGTCGCCGCCAGCCGCAGCCGATCCACATCCTGGTTGATGGAGGCATCTTTGGCGATATAAAGATCCCGACTCGGGACATAGGCCTCGGGTTGATAATAATCGTAATAACTGACGAAATACCCGACCGCATTGTTGGGAAAAAAATGTTTGAATTCCCCATACAGCTGGGCCGCAAGGGTCTTGTTATGGCTCAACACCAGCGTGGGCATACCAAGATTCTGAATGACGTGGGCCATCGTGAATGTTTTACCGGTGCCGGTTGCTCCCAGCAGGGTTTGAAAACGCTCCCCATACTGGAATTTTTCCGTGAGGTCATTGATCGCTTTCGGCTGGTCACCGGCGGGCTCAAATTCCGCCTGAAGGTCGAAATCGGCCATCACTTATCAGCCCCCTCCTCGCAAGGTCCACTCAACCGTTCCTGCCTCCCATCTTCGTCACCATCACTGCAACTGGAGGGCGACCGACACATCAGATACGGGCGGAGGTCATCAAGAGTCTTGGGGCCTATTCCGTTGACCTTCTGCAGCTCCTCAAGGGAGCTGAATGGACCTGATTCTGCACGGTAATTCACGATGTTTTCCGCGGTGGTGGCACCTATCCCATTGACCAGTTCCAGTTCGTAGGGCTCCGCACTGTTTATATCAATCCGCACCGGCCTCAGAGGCTCCTCCATCCCCCCCTCCACCTTCACCTCCGGGCCACTCGTCACTTCCGTGTACAGCCGCTCCCCGGAGAGGGCAAGTAGAGCCACAGCTGCCACAATAAGCAGCACCTTCAGCTCGCGCCCGGACAGCTCAAACCACCTTGTGGATTGAATACTCATAAAAACGGAGCATTACCTGGCGTGTTTCTTCAGCGCTTTCTGCAGACCTTCGGGCAATGTGGCCCGAACCACCCTCTGACTTCTGACCGTCAAATCGTCTCCCTCCCTCTCATAACGAACCCTGATGACATTCCCCCGATGATGCATACAGAACAGCTCCGGAAGGCCGGTATCCGGATTACGCAACAGTATATAACTGGACCCATCCGGATTATCATCACCCGGGCACGTGAAAAGTCCCCGGACCTTTTTGGTATCCGAAGAACTGATGGTCTCCCCATAACTGCTCTCCATCTCCCATTTTAGCCTGTCATCGGTCAGCTTATCATAGAGCTCCTTGAGATCGTCGAACTCCCGGACATCGTCATACACCTCCCCGGCGAGGAACATCACCGTTTCCATATTACCCTTACACACTTCCTGTTCGTCCGGTTCGAGCCCGGCCATGTATTTTTGCCAGGCCTCTTCCATTCTCTCCATATCGTCGCCGAAACTCTTTCGGAAGGCCCGGTCCTCCTCCTTACCATCGGCAAGCCGACGCAAATAGCGCAACAGCCGCTTCCTGTAACGGCCTCCACGGGCGTGACAGAGGAAATGCACGATGGACCAGGCCTGGGTATATTGAAGGGACGCCTCGCCACTGCGAACATTCGCCAGCCACCCTTTATCCTGCATCTGGAACAGCTTATCGAGGGCGATCAATTCGTCCCGCTCCCTCGCCTCCTGCAGGATCATTAGCCGTTCCCGCGGCACCTGACCGGTGGCAAATCGGCGTCCATCCCAGGCCGCCTCCGAGAAATACTCCGCAAACCCCTCATTGATCCACAGCGGCACCCGGGCGCCAACCCGCGTAAACAACCACTGGTGAAAACCCTCGTGATACAGGGTTTTGAAAACATCCTCCTCCGTCCTGCCCTCTTTAAAAGCCGCCAATAATTTATCCGAGCTGACAAACGCCCCATTCGATCCGGACAGCGCATCGGGGATCGCCGCCTCGTAGTCCGCCCTCTCCTGAAAAACCTTTACTTCAAATCTGTCATGCGAACGCAGGTCATATTCCTCGAAACGACGACGGTATTCGTCGTAAATGTTCTCCATATGCTCGCCAATTAGCTCCGCAAATCGTTCGTCCACATCCGTGCTTACGCGGTAATGCTCGGTTTCGACTGAATACATCCGCGCCCACACGGGGGGCACGGCAAAAAGAAACAGCAGACCGACCAACCACGATATCCTCCGAATTTTCTCTTTCCTGCGCATCAGATCTTGACTCCCTGTGGTATGCGAAATTGTCACGTCATAGCTCAAGCATCAGAGATACGCTGGCCTGTGCGGAGGGAAACAGGATTCTATCACACCTTTGCAGCCACGGTGCAGTACTGGCCCGCAACTCGGTTCGATGCGATATCCTGTTCCTTCCGTCGATCCACAAAGCCACATCGCCTTTCCTTACATACATTATATCAGCTCAAAGCCGCGAGGTGTATGCCAGATTTTACCGATGTGTTGCATTGGGGCTCTTTTTCCGTCAACATTACAGCAGAAGGGATATTCCGCCCCAGACATCTGTTCCCGAACCATGCATATACGTCAATTCCCAATACATGTTCTTGTGCTGCTCACGCTCACAACCGCCCTGGTCCAGGCCGGAGACCCTGGTGCCCACGCACCGGGCGATCTCGCGGAGGAGGATACCAGAAGCGGACAGTTGCTGCTGCTGTATTTCTACTCGCCCTCCTGTGATTCCTGCGAAAGGGTAACACCTCTTGTGCAGAAGCTCGATAATCAGTATGCCGGGGTGAAGGTCCGATCTTTTAACATCTTCCAGCCCGAATCAGCGGAACTCAACCGCGGGCTCTGCAACCAACGCGACCTGCCGGAGCGGCACCACGGGACCACTCCGGCCGTATTCGCACCGGAGGGCCAGGTTGTGGATCGGGATATAACTATGGCCTCCCTTCTGGATCTCGCCGAACACAACATACAACACGACACGGGGTGGAACAACCTGGACAATCAGGGGGAAACAGGGAGAAGCGAAACCCACAGGGCTTTTGACAACCTCACTCTCCTGATGGTATTTGGGGCGGGACTGGCCGACGGGATCAACCCCTGTGCTCTCGCTGTGATAATTTTTTTCGTCACGTATATGACCTACGCCGGTACAGACCGGTCAAAAATACTTCTGGTCGGCACTGTTTATACCCTCTCCGTGTTCCTCACCTATCTGGCCATAGGACTGGGCCTGCACGCCCTTCTGAACCGAGGAATGGCAGCATCCCTGTGGTTTCGTCGCATATTCTACGCAGTGATGGTCCTTCTGGTGTTCGCCGCCGCCGGGCTGAGCATCCGTGATGCCTTTTTCTGCCCGGGGGATAAGCCCGAGAACATGTTTCTCAAACTCCCCGCAGGGCTCAGACGGCGGATACACGGCCACATGACGCGGAGCACCCGGCGCGGGGCCACTATCCTGGGCACCGTCCTGCTCGGGATAATGGTAGCAATGCTGGAATTCCCCTGCACCGGGCAGCTATACGCCCCCATCATCACTCACCTCTCCACCCAACCGACAAGTGCCCTGGCGTGGCTCGTGCTCTATAACGTGTGTTTCATCACTCCCCTGGTAGCCGTTTTCGCGCTGGTTCTCTTCGGTGTCTCCAGCAAGACGATTCAGCAGGTTTTCCGCGATCACCTGTTTTCAGCCAAGATAATTCTCTCCATCATTTTTCTCACCCTCGGAATAATACTTATCCTGACATTTCCGTAAATACAGGCCTGTCCGGTTTCATTCGGCCGACAACTCATTTTGCCCCGCAGCCATTGCCCGGCTGAGGCAGGACGTAAATATTCACTGAACCACGTCACTGGTGCTTAACCCGTATTTCACGAGTCGTCAGTGCGCCATATATAA
>JBKHGK010000097.1:0-6846 GCA_046539705.1 Candidatus Brocadiia bacterium
TTCTCTATTTCCCTCTATCCTGATACCGAGTTGGGTCTTCCACTCCGGCCTCGTCAAATCCTTTACGACGTAATATACAGGCGTCACATCTTCCGCAGGCGCGCCCTTCGGGATCGGGGTCGTAACAGGTCACCGTTCTGGAGTAATCCACTCCCAACTCAATGCCTTTAAGTATGATCCTGGCCTTTGTCAGATTGATCAGGGGGGCGTGTATTTCCGGTGGTTTCTCCTCCACCGCCTGTTGGGTGGCAAGTTCAGCGACCCGTTGAAATGCTTCTATATATTCCGGTCGACAGTCGGGATATCCGCTGAAATCAACGGCGTTGACGCCGCAGTAGATGTGCTGTGCCCGTGTGCTTTCGGCCACGGCGAGGGCACAGGACAGGAAGATGGTGTTCCGCGCCGGCACATACGTCGGTGGGATATCTTTATCGCATTCATCCGCATCCCGGTCCACGGGAACCGGTTCCTGAGGCTCAGTCAATGCACTGGAGGCCAGAGTGGAGAACGGAAATTCCAGAATACGATGCTCGCTGGCGCCGAGATGATCGGCAACCCACCTGGCCGCCTCTATTTCCGGCGAATGCCGCTGGCCGTACTCCAGAGTCAGGCAGACACAGTCCAAACCCTTCTGTCGGGCCAGCGCCAGCACGGTCGCGGAATCCAGTCCTCCGCTGAGCAGAACGACGGCTCGTTCCCTCCCATCCTCGGCCGGCTGTGCATGCGGAATGCGGCTCATTCGCCCTGATCTTTCGCCCGTTCTCGAAGAGCCGGCAGCGCGTCCTGAACCTTCTCCCCCATTTTCTTCCCGGTTTTAAAGCTGACAATGGTTTTTGCCGGAACCTGGACCTCCTCGTTCGTCCGCGGATTACGGGCCTTGCGACTTTCCTGCAGGCGCGTCTCAAAAACCCCGAAATTCCGGAACTCGAGCCTGTTGCCCTTTGAGAGTTCTCCGATAATACCATCGAGGAAATGCTGAACTATTTCTTTTGCAGCGACCTGAGTGCGGCCCGTTTCTTCGGCAATTCGTTCACACAGCTGGCGTTTGGTCACCGTATTTTCTGCCACGGCAAACCTCCTGTTCATACGTTAATTATTGTCTGCTTGGCGAAAAGTCAGTATAACCCTGAACTTAGGTGATGGATTCTATGAAAAGCATAGCATCCTGTCAAGAGAGGAACCTTTTACGACGAGATTGTTTATTGATCCAGATCGTAAACGGCGCCCGTCGCTGCGCTGGTGACAAACCGCGCATATCGGGCGAGATAACCGCTATCGATCTTTGGTGGCACCGGCGTCCATTCATTCCGGCGCTTGCTGAGTGTCTGCTCATCGACTTTCAGCTCAAGTTTTCTCTGCGGGAGATCGATTTCCACAGTATCACCATCTTCCACCAGGCCAATCGCGCCACCGGCGGCGGCTTCGGGGCTGGCGTGGCCGATACAGGGCCCGCGGGTTCCGCCACTGAAACGGCCATCGGTGATCAGGGCGCAGCTATCGCCCAGTCCCATCCCCACGAGGGCCGCGGTCGGGTTGAGCATCTCGCGCATACCCGGTCCACCTTTTGGTCCCTCATAGCGGATTATTATGACCTCCCCGCCTTCCATCTGTCCATCCATTATGGCGTTTATGGCGTCCTCTTCACTGTCAAAAGTGACCGCCGGGCCGCTGAACTGCCTCATCTTATCGCTGACTGCGCTCTGTTTGATGACGGCTCCGTCGGGCGCCAGGTTGCCTTTCAGCACGGCCATCCCGCCTTCAGGGTGATAGGGGTTATCCACGGACCGGATCACATCTTTGTCGTAAACCTCCGCATCCCGGGCGATTGCCATCGTCGTAACCCCGGCCACGGTCTGGCAATCATTGAGTGTTTCCTGCAGTCGCGTGAAAACGGCGGGTATGCCCCCAGCGTGGTACAGATCCTCCATAAAATCATCTCCGCCGGGACGCAGGTTGGTGATATGTGGCACTTCCCGGGCAATACTGTCGAAATCCTCCAGGGGCACGTCCACATCCGCTTCGTGCGCTACAGCCGGGATATGCAGGCAACTGTTGGTTGATCCGCCCAGCGCCATATCGATCACTATGGCATTCCGCACGCTGTCCTCGGTAATTATCTGCCGTGCGGTGATACCTTCTTCCACCAGTTCCACGACACGTTCACCGCTGGCCTCGGCTATGCGTTGTTTCGCGGTCTCCACAATAGGCGTGGCCGCACAACCGGGCAGGCTCATTCCCATTGCCTCGGTCGCGCAGGCCATGGTGTTGGCGGTATAGAGCCCCTGACAGGCGCCGGGCCCCGGGCAGGCGCGAAGCTCAAGCGCCGTCAGTTCCTCATCGTCGATCTCTCCCGCCTGGTGGCGCCCCACGGCCTCGAAAGTATCGCGCACCAGCGAGAGACGACACGGGCTCTGATCCCCCTCTTTGCGCCAGTGCCCGCTCAGCATGGGGCCGCCCGTCACAACTATCCCCGGGATGTCTATTCGTGCGATTCCCATCAGCATTCCGGGGGTAATTTTATCGCAGTTCGTCAGCAGCACCAGTCCGTCCAGACGATGTGCTTCCGCCACAGTTTCAATGGTATCAGCAATCAGTTCGCGGGAGGGCAGGCTGTAATGCATTCCCCGGTGGCCCATCGCGATACCATCACATATCCCGGGCACACCGAACAGGAACGAGGCCCCTCCGCCCGCGGCAACGCCCCGTTCAATTGCCCGCTCAAGCGGTCTCATGCCCGAGTGCCCCGGGATAAGATCGCTGTAACTACTGGCGATCCCGATCATGGGTTTGCCACGATCCCTGGGAGTATACTGCCCGGTCGCATATAAAAGGGCTCGGCTGGGCGCACGTTCTACACCGGCGGTTGCGGTATCACTTCTCAACGTCATCTTATTTCTCCGTTATTGAATCAGAAACAAAGCACTCAATCGTCGTTCTTCTCCTCCTGGACTGTCCGGACGCTCACCGGCATCTCGCTGCCGTGCACATCCAGGTGCACATCCTGCTGCGGGAAGGCAATCACTATACCGGCCTCGCGGAACGCATCATCAATCGCCTGATTGACCTCATGCCAGGTTCCTATGTAGTTCTCCATATCAGGTATGAAGGCCCGTAGCTCAAACTGGAGTGCACTGTTTCCGAACGACCTGAAAACGACCCGCGGTGGAGGGTCAGCAAGGATGTTGTCAACACTCTCCGCCACCTCATAGAGCTTTTGTTCGGCGAGCCGGATGTCAGAGCCATAGGCTATACCCACCGGGAAATCCAGGCGGAGGATGGTATCGGAAAGAGTCCAGTTGATCAATTGGCCGGTAATAAATTCTTTATTGGGTACGATCAGCTCCTTGCGGTCCCATTGTTGGATGGTGGTGGCGCGTATCCGTATCTGTGTTACTGTGCCGAACACATCGCCCACCGTCACCGTATCTCCCACCCTCATCGGACGCTCGAACAGGATGATGATGCCCGAGATGAAGTTACCGAATATCTCCTGAAGCCCAAAACCCAGCCCAACGCTCATTGCCGCCAGCAGCCACTGCACCTTGGCCCACCCAATTCCCAGCTGGTTGGCACCCAGCACCACTCCAACCGCCACAATCGTATACCGGCATAGTGTGCTTATCGCAAATCGGATTCCTCTATCCATGGGCATATGCTGCAGGATCCCCATCTCCAGTAGCCCCGGTATATTCCGGGCGGCAACGATCGATAAGGTGAACGTTACCAGCGCCAGCAGCAGACCGGCGAGTGTAATCTGGAGCACTTCTGCATCCGGACCGCTACCGACGCTGACCGACCAGAGATCAACTGTCTGCAAAACGCTGAAGGCGGGCAGGATTTCGGACCATATGACAAGGAGTCCCCCTCCAAACAGGAGTCCCAGAGCGGCGCGCAGAAAGCGCCTCGTCTGCTGTGTCAGGGCGTAGAGGTCTTCCTGAGGCACGGCCATTGCCTGCTCGGGAGGCGCCTCGGCGGCCGTCTCACTTTCCTCCTGCTGTTCCGCAGCCGCACGCTGTTCCTGAATCCGCTCGCTGGCCAGACGCCGACGCACGAGCAGCACTCCCCGCAGTGCCAGATAATAAAACAGCACGATGACGCCAAGAAACAGAAGCGTGAGGTAGAATCGCCCCCCCATCCTCATCGCCCCATAATGGTAGCCCAGTGCTGAGGCAATGACGAGCCCCGCCGGCAGGGCAACAAGAAGCCCATACCACAGGCGCTTTGTCCGGCCTATGTAGCCCTCTTCACTTCGCCGGAACAGCGACTGAATCAACGGTCCTCCGGGCCGCATGATAAGGGCAAGGAAAACCGAGAGCGTCCCCATCAGAAACATGTATATAAGCCGACTGGTTGACTCGGTCCACGTATCCAGACCATATGCCTCGATGGAATAGACGATCACAACCGCCACAACGGCGACCGGCGTAAACCATCTGAGATGGCGTCTGAGCAAAGCCGGCCCTCCGCCCCGCAGGCGGAAATGGGACTCCGCAATGCCCTTCTCCCTGACCAGCTCGAACACAAACAGAAGCGCAAACCAACAGGGACCTGCCGTCTGAAATCCATGGGCCAGGGCCCGTGCGAAGGCCGATTCTGCACCGGCCAGTCTCCACCCCGCAAACATCATCAGCAGGGGGCCCGGCATCGCCAGAAGTGAGACCATTATCAGAGCATGAAGGGTGTGGGAAAAACGATCGGTCTCGCTTCGATGCAGCTGGTCACTCATCGTCCACATCCTGTCCTTCCAGCGGCTCCGGCGCGCCAGAAGGGCCAGAACGGCCAGGATAAGCGCCAGATACATCACTGTATTCGTTCTGAAATCCCCCCACAGAACGCGGGACACCTCGGCCCAGTTGCGCGGATTCACGAGCCATTTGATCCCGCCGGGAGCGTTTTTCACGGTCCCGATGGAGACCGCCGGCACGCTCTGGACCCACAGGACATTGCGGTCGATAAACTCCGAATACTCCCCGGCCGTGGAGACCAGATCCCTCTGGACTGAATCAAGTTCGACCAGCTGACTCAGGTACACGTCGTAATCATTGATCACCGACCCCAGCAGCCCCCGCCGCGCAGTCAGCAGTTCCCGGGCCGTCTTCTCAATCTCCTCCCGCTGCGATTCGGAAATGTCCTCGGGAAGATCCTCGCTAATTCGTTCCACCCCTTGCCCGACAAGTGCCAGGTCAGTTCGCTCTTCCTCCAGCTCGATCATCTGAAGCTGCACGCGGGCGATTTCGGCGCTTCTCTCCTGGAGTTCCCGCCTGTGCCGGTGTAATGGTGGCAGTTCGCCCTTCCGACGCAACAGCTGCGCCCCCACCGCCCGCGTCAGGCCGATGGCCTCGATTCGGTCACGAACGTTGTCCAACTCATTCGCCAGCTCCTCCCGGATCGCTTTAATTTCCCCCAGTTTCTCGCCGGCTTCATCTATCAGGTGAGCAAATCCGTCCTCACCCACGCGCTGTTCCGCCAGCTCCTGGTTTTTCTCGGCAATTTCTTGAATCGTTGGATGAGATCGCGCGGCTTCCCGCCGAACCCTGGCCGCTTCCCGGGCTGCCTCTTCGGCCTCCTCCCGTCTTCTCTTTTTGACCAGCTCGCGCCACTGTTCCGCGCGCTGTCCGGCACGTTCCACCTCGCGGGCGGCAAGATCCGTCCTGAGCGGAAGCAACTCTTTTCTCACCTCGTAGCTGCGCTGCTCCGTCTTGAGGGCCTCAATACGGTTCTCAAGTGCCTTGCGGCTCGCCCCCTGTAAGGTCAGAAAAGCCCTGTGCACTTCGCGATGTTCTGTTTCCCGGGGTGCCCGATCAAGCTTTCGCTTCACTTCTTCAAGTTCTTCCTCCGCCTCCTCCAGCAACCGCGGTATTTCCCCCCTTCTCTCCGTCCGGTGCTTTGCCTCATCCTGAAGCTTGGAGAGTTTCTTCTGAGCCGCTTCGTACTGTTCCTCGGCCCGGTTCATCTCCGTTTCCATATCGCTCAGCGACGCATCGTCGGGAACCTCGATCTCCACCGGATCCGATTCCTGTTCCAGTTCATCCTTGAGTTCTTCGATCCTCTGCGGTGCCTCTTCGGCCAGGTCGCCATACTGCTCGGCGGAGTCCTTATCGCTATCGGCCTCGTTCAGTTCCGCAGTGGCCTCCTCATAGAGTTCGAGTGCTTCCTCCCGCACCTCCTCGGGGAGTTCCTCTTCCGCCTCCAGCCGCTCTATTTCTTCCTCGATCGCTTTTTCGGCTATCTCCACCCGTGGACCCCCTTGCTCGTCCTCTTCCTCTTCCTGAGCGCAGATCGGGGAGACACACGCCATGAGCAGAAGCAACAACGGGATCCATAAACCGGCCGATACACTGCGTCCGGGCCGGTGCGATACTCCCAACCATCTCATAAGCTCAAACATATTCATGGCTCTCATTGTCTCACTCCTGGATTCAGCGAGGTCACCCGGCGAATACAGCGCGCCCGCTCCCGGCCTGTCTCCCGCAACGGACACATCTCCTCGTCCGTCCGGCCAACTTCAGCACCGGCGCCGTCCGGGAAAAGCGGTTTCGAGCCCATTGCTTTTCAGAAAGTGTATCACGGAAACACCAAAGAGACAAAAGTCCGCCCCTCTTCAGTGAACCTTCGAGCCGTCCTTCCTGTGAAATTGCTCATTGGCCGTGAATTCAGCTGCCCAATAACTTCCGCCGGGCCGCACAGGTCTTCGGGCCGCTTCCAGCGGCTCTCTCCCCTCTACAGCCAACAGCGGATCACCGATCACCGATAACCGCCCCCCGGACCCGCCTGCTTTTCTTCTCCGCCACCTAAGCGGCAGGAAATAAGTGCGTTCCGGTTTTGAAGACCGGTGCGATGTCAATG
>JBKHGK010000098.1:0-6837 GCA_046539705.1 Candidatus Brocadiia bacterium
CGACCGGAGGAGATTCTCCCCGATACGCTGCAGTCCCCGGGCGATCCGGAGGCCAATTACCGCAGCAAAAAGGGCGAAAAATGCCGGGGGCAGGGGATAATGAGGCTGAGCCGACGTACAGGCAGGCGGTATATCCGGGGGGCAACGTCGCAGGACCCAACGTAGCGCTGGCCAAATGGACTCCTTGCGGGCCAGTATCCCGGCTGTTGCCGCCAATCAGCATCACGTACTGACTGCGGGATTGTTACTGTCGTATGTTCCGATTCCGTTGTGATGTGCAATGCAGGCATACCTTGCCGACGCTGGTTCCGTCCATTTCTGCGGTGCGTCTGGAAAAATAGCGCAGGTAGGGTGAACCGTAGAGGCTCCCGCAGGTGGGACACGTATTGGCCAGGTAAGTGGTAGCGGAGCTGCTGCTATGTGCTGTGCGAAGTTCTGCGCCTTGATCTCGGGCGCGTTCACTCTGCCGTGGACTGAAATATTCCGGTCCTGCCACCATTCCATCGGCGCGTATCAATGCCACTTTCATCGCGAATCCGCATTTCCAGCAGTTCGTATCCAGCACATGCAGCTCAGCCTCCGATAGAGGGTATCCGCACCGGTCGCAGGTGTCGCGGAGGCAGATGCTGACTTTTGAGGGTCTGAGGGGGCGTTCGTGCTGTATGGACAGAAGATCGGGTCCATCTTTCACCTGGAAGATGAGGAGCGGTATATTTTCCCCTCGGCACCATTCCAGCAGGGAGCTGTCAGGGGGATGTGTGACCACCATTTCGATCAGTGCGACGGGGCTTTTCTGGGCGTCAGCGAGGGTAACGTCCGGCCGATAGGAACCGATGGGACGTTCGCTGTCCACCGTCTTCGCCCGTTTTAGGAGGTTTCCTCTGTGTGTGTCGGGACACCGGGAGCACGTCCATTCGATTGGCATTGATCGGTTTTCCGCAAGGAGGCGCTCCAGACGCTCGCACAGCAGCCGTTTGGCCAGCCGGTGGAGTACACTTTCGGGCCGACATTCTCCCTGACGAAAGTGTGCAAAGTGATGACGACGAATCTCCCCCTTGCGCGCCACGACCGGCTCCTTGCAGAGCGGGCAGACACAGCTGCAGGCCAGTCCGCTTTCCACTCCTGAGACGTGGACGAGCTGATCGTTGCGTTCGGCGAAAGGGATTTGTATGGCCGGTGCCGTCATTATTCCGTATCGAGATGTGGTTTTATCCTGTGCCCAAACCATGCAGGAGGGCGGGTTGGTTGACCGGTGGAGTCGGTTATGGCATGAGTGGTGAAGCCGGTTGCCACGGACCGCCCGGTCTTCTGTTGATCCACCGTAATGTGAAAGGTCAGTCTCAGCCTGGACGGTCTGGATAGAGACGTTTTCAGCCTGAGGACGTCGTCGTAGGTGGCCCGGCCCTGGAATTGTACCCGTGCTTCGATGACGGGAAAGTAGATGCCCTTTGATTCGATCTCGGAGTAGGGGAGCCCCATTTCACGAAGGTGCTCGGTTCGTGCAACCTCGAACCATTCAAGCACACGTGCATTGTAGACCGTATTCATCCGGTCGACTTCTCCGTAACGGACACGGATGGTGGTGACGTTGGTTCTGGCCATATTTGTTACCTATCACCGAAGCAGGTTCCCACTGACCGTGCCGTTCTGACCAGGTCACCGTCGGGATCCACGGCCCGCTGACGGTTCGCCACCCTATCCAGCGGGACGTTCTCTATCCGGTTGCCCTGCAGGGCAACCATGGTGCCGAAGTTGTGTTCGGCCGCCGAAACCATCGCATTGCGGCCAAATCGTGTCGCCAGCACGCGGTCCCGCGCGGTCGGGGTGCCGCCTCTCTGCAGGTGCCCCAGTACAACGGAACGACTCTCCACCCCCGAGGCGTCCTCGATAGCGTTGGCCAGCCACTCTCCTATACCACCAAGACGCATCGTGTCGGTGCTTTCCTCCACATGCCGCCGGGCGACGTATTCGCCTTCGGGGGTTTTGACGCCTTCGGAGACCACAACGATGCTGAAGTTGCGGCCGCTGTGCTGTCTATCCTCAACTGTCCGACAGATGGAGTCCATGTTGTAATCGATTTCCGGTATGAGGATGATATCACCCCCTCCGGCCATGCCCCCCTGTAGTGCCAGCCACCCCACATACCGTCCCATGGTTTCGATCACCATTACCCGGTGATGAGACTGAGCGGTGGTATGGAGTCGGTCGAGGGCATCGGCGACGATCTGTGTTGCGGTGTCAAACCCGAAGGTGACATCCGTCTCGCACACGTCATTGTCGATGGTTTTGGGCACTCCAACGGCCGGAAGGCCTTTTTCCTGCAGCCTCTGAGCGATGCTCATCGTCCCGTCCCCGCCGATGCATATCAGGGCATCCAGTTGGTGTCGGTGGAAGTTATCCACGCACTGATCGGAGGCGTCGACCGGATCGGCTGCCCCATCTTCGGGGCGGTGATAATTGAAAGGGTTGGCCTTGTTGGAGGCGCCGAGGATGGTGCCGCCCTGTGTCAGAATGCCGCTTGCATCGTCGTATGTGAGTGAAACCATCTTATCGCGCACCAGTCCATCATAGCCGTCCTTGATGCCGGTCACCTCAATCCCGTAATCCACCACAGCGGTTTTTACCACCGCACGTATCACGGCATTAAGACCCGGACAATCTCCTCCTCCGGTGAGTATACCAACGCGTTCCAGATTACCATCGTGCATTATTGATGTTCCTCCAAAGTATTCTTTATGTGATCGTCCCGTGGGTGCCGGATGCGTGGCGAGGGTCCGGTCCCATGAAGAAGTGAGCTATTGTTCCGAGGGCCGGTCTTCGGGCATGAGAAATTTCTCAAGATTGGACGGTTCGGGACCCCTGCTGGTGTTATCGCCCTCCTGTCCGCCCCCCTGAGTAGATTCAGCAATGCGAGTGTCCTCTGACTCTTCGGTATCCGGCAGACCGTCCATTCGTTTTCTGTACATGTCGGCCACATACCCCTCATCCGGTGCTTCATCCAGGGCATACTCGTATTCCCGCCGGGCCGCCTTGAACAGGCCGTAATCTCTGTAAGCTTCACCCATCTGTTCGCGCAGCACCATGGGGAGGGCATTATGCCGGGTCGCATCTGTTTCCTGGCGTTCGTATAAATACCCGGTTCGTTCGAGCAGAAACTCAATCCTGCGCAGCCTGGAATTCCTGTAAAGGGAGGTCTTACGGGTGAACTCCTCGAGCGATGGTGATTTCCACCCGTTCAGGATCTGGCGGCGCAGGACTAACGCCCGGCCTTGTCGGTCCTCATGGTCGGCAATCTCCGCCAGACACCAGAGGGCATCGTCCAACCATCGGGATTTCTCGTGTTCTTTCGCGACGGTTTCCAGCAGGGTCTTCTGTTCTTCCGTGCTGGTTTCGTCTTCGAATGCGTCTTTAAATATCGTTTCCGCATCATCGGCAGATGAGGCCAGGAGGACAGGTGTGAGGGTGAAAAGCAGCGTCAGGTGGAGCACTATACGCCGCAGAGTCATGGATTATCTCCCGAATTATTGCTCGTCGAGAAGCCTGCCAACGGCCTGTTCCAGGCCTTTACCTCGCAGGGTCATCCCTCGTGCCTGCACGTTTCCGTCCGCATCTATCAGGTACATGGCGGGTATGGGGGGGACCCCATACAGTTGGCTCATCTGTTCCTTTGTCTCCCCCTCCAGGTAGACCTGTTCCCATTCGATTCCCTCCTCGTCGATGAAATCGGTGAGATCGTCCTTCTGTTCGTCGAAGCTGAGTCCGAGCACCTCCAGGCCCTGGTCGTGATATTTTTCGTAGACTCTTTTCAGCTCGGGGAGTTCTTCAACACACGGTGTGCACCAGGTGGCCCAGAAATCGAGCAGGAGCACCTTTCCCCGGTAATCGGCGGGAGAGACGCTTTCACCCTCCAGTGTGGTTACTTCAAAGTCGGGGGCGGGCTGACCTATCAGCTCAATCTGGGTGAGGGATTCCTTCACCCGTTCTCGCTGAATGGTGCGCGGATGCTCTTCCGGCATCTCGTCGGCCAGGTCCTCATCCGCCTGGTTGCGGCGCTCTTTGTACTGGTCAATCTCCTCCTGGGACGGAGCAGGATAGTCCTCCAGGTAACTGTCCAGAATTTTCTTTGCTTCCTCATATTCGCCAACCAGCTTATACACATCTGCGGCTACGATGTGGGATATTTCTTCGAACTCCGATGATGCATTCTCCCGTATCGTATCGGCCAGGTCGGTGAGATTGTCGGGCCTGCCCTCCTCCTCGATATAATCCATGGCATACATCTGGAGGGCCATTATCCGGAGCCTGTCGGCCTCCGGGCTGCGGCCGGCGTCTTCGGCCGCATCGATAAGAACCTGAGCGGCTTTATCGTTCCTGTCCTCGTCCATAAGGTCGCGAGCTTTCTCGATGGCCCCCTGAACTGCTTTGCCATCTCCGGTCGTGGCTTCACTGGCGGGATCGGATGCCTCCTGCTGCAGGGATGATCCGTGCAGAGCCCAGAGGGCAAGCCCCGCTATTATTATCGCGATTGCACCGCCTAAAATGATGCGCAGGTTCTTCATGCGACTGCCTTTCTGTGTGTGGAGCCTTCATCCTTCGGATTCCATGCTCTCCATCCCAACGTGCGTGGTTCAACCCCTGGGATCCCCGGCAGCTTATATTTGCAGGTCAGAAATACGGAGGCTATCTGTCGCAGCCGGTCCTATTCAATCTCATCTTTATGCGCGATGATTTTTGAGATGAGCCCGTATTCCTGTGCCTGTTCGGCATCGATCCAGTAGTTACGCCGGGTGTCCTGTTCCACCTTTTCCACGTCCTGATCGGTCTCCCCTGCAATCAGGCGGTTGATCTTCTCTCGCATCTTTATAATTTCATTGGCTTCAATTTTGATATCCGCCGTAGATCCCTTCACTCCCGTGCTGGGTTGGTGCATTAAAAACCGGGAGTTGGGCAGGGAAAATCGTCTCTCGGCCGGTGGGGCCAGCAGGACCACGACTGCGGCGCTGGCGGTCAGACCGTTGCTGATGCAGCGTACCGGGGCATCAATGTAACGGGCGATATCGTAGATGGCAAAACCGGCGTCCACGTCCCCACCCGGGGAGTTGATGTAAAGGTCGATCGGCTCCTCCGTATCCTCCTGATCCAGCAGCAGGAGATGTGAGATAACTCGCTGGGCCAGTTCCTTGTTGATCTGTTCGGCCATAAGTACCGTCCGCGATTGCAGAAGGCGTTCACTGAGCGGCCGGGGCTCCTGCTGCTTCTCCTCGTCCTCGCAGTCCTGATTCATAGCAGTCATCGTCGATGTTGTCCTTTGTGATGTCTGGAGCGTGATTGATGTATTCTACACACTGGTGATTCAGTATTCAAAGCGGCTGCTCAACGATTCAAAAGCTCTTCGCCCTCCGGTAGATACTCGATGTCGGCCTCGTCGCGCAGACGTTTCAGCAGCTGTGTTTGAAACTTCTCTCTTTTCTCGGACAGGAGCTTGTCTCTGATCTTATCCTGCACCTCCTCCAGCGGGGCGGGACCGGCGGCCCGGACCTCTTCGAGTTTTACGATGGTGTATCCTTCCGATTTCTCCAGCACGCCGGAAACCTCGCCGGGCTCCATGTCCTCCACCAGCGGCGGCATCCAGTCCGGGGAATCGGAGGGAACTTCGGTCTCCCGAAGACCTCCATCATACTCCTCCCGGTCCACCGAGTATCTGTCGGCCAGCCGGCCAAAATCCGTGCCGTCCTGTATCTTGTCCATGACCCATTCCGCCAGCTCCCGCGGATCCTGGCCCTCTTTGCAGAGCTCAGGATCTATGGTGATACGGCGATAAACGACGGCTCCGGGCCTTTTGAACCGGCTGCGGTTCTGGCGGTAATACCGACGGATCTCGGAGGGGCGGATCGATACGTCTTTCTTTATCTCCTCGCCCAGATACTGTTGTATCAGTATGCGCTCTCTCAGTATCCGTTTCCAATCCCTGAGGGTGGCGTCATTCTGGTGGAGCTGGCTGATGAATTGGACCCGGCTCTTCTGGTCGGCCAAATGTTCTTCCATTCTCCTCTCCGTGATCTCGTCAAGGATCTCATCCAGCTGTTCGTTATCGCTGAATTCGTCTCGGGCGGCGGATAGCAGCAGGCGATGTTCGATGAGCCGCTGCAGGGCCCGGCGCCTGTTAAGCTGCTCTCTGATCTGCGCTCTGTAACCCCGCAATGTCTCCGATTGCTCGTTGGGAGCAAACTGCGTTCTGTAGAAGGCATCCAGTTCGGACTGAGTCACCGGATCACCATCTATCGTTAACAGGGCATCAGAGTCCTCATCGCTGAGATCATCCTGCCCTTCTGCCAGGGGAATCAGACAGGAGAGGACGATCAGGGACACGAGCAGGGGAATACCTGTAGTCTCAGAATCTGCGGGAAATCTCATGTGGTGTCTCCCAACATACAATGTCGCACTGTTCGGCGAAGAAACGAGATGCATTATAACACATACGCCCGCTCTGTAACTATTCGGTAAAGTACGTATCAGCACGGCGACAGGCTGGAAGCACTGTGTTACGCACCGCACTGATACGTACTTTACCGAATAGTTATCCCGCTCTTTGTATCCTGCGGAAGCGTCCGGGGCGGGGATCGGCCTGCGCAATGGGGGCAAAACGGGCGGGAGATGGGTTGTGTGCAGGAACGACGAAAAGCGGCCCCGACGCACCGGACACAGCGGGTGAAGCCATTCCGGCAATCCGGATATCTCATCCGGTTACCGAATCCCCGGCAAATGGACGCCGATCGTCACGTTATACGGGCCGGTTCGCGGCGCGGGGTACAGAAAAATGGTGGGCGATACTGGACT
>JBKHGK010000099.1:0-6780 GCA_046539705.1 Candidatus Brocadiia bacterium
GCCTCAGATTTATCTGCCTCAGGGACGGCGGACAAACCCCCGACGACCAACGCGATCTCCCCGGGTCGCTCGGGCATGGGCCTCTGTTCTTATGCGATTCCCTTTGATCGTGAATTCCCACCTGCGCGAAGCGCTTTCGGAGTGCGCCGGCCATGCCGGCGCTTTTGGCTTTCGGGCCAATGTCCCACGTAGGTGTCGCGCCAAACGGCAAACGCTCCGTCCGTTCTGACCGGGGGATTGGCACCCTACAAAAAAAGGGCCTCCGGCAGATCCTGCACCACCGGGGCGAGCCCAGCGGTGGACAGGAACCGATTGCACATAACGTAAGCATCCAGTGAACCACGTTCATCAGCAGGGTTCTTCACCGGACGGCACAATACTTACTGGATGCGGGCCGCAAGCAGGTCGCGATCGCCGAGCGCGACCTGCCGGCTACCTCGCGTACATGGTTATCTCCGGTCGTCAGCAGACCAGGATCGCTCCGGGAATACTTTCATTGTCTGATGCTGTAACTCTGGACGTCGCAGATCGTGGCGGGGCAAGAAGGTAGAGTTCAACGTTCACCGCTTCGAGTGAACAAGGAGCCGCACGGCGCTCGGCACCTGCTGATTCCCCGGAAATTTTTGAAACGGCGGATATTATGGACACCGCCTTCCCCCAGCCCAAAAAGCCGCGCGACGGAAAGTCCTCCGCGCTCCGCCAGCTTGCATTCGGCATCGACCTGTGGTATCCTCTGAGTCTTCTGTGGGCAAGTACTGTCGGTCCGCAGTTTTCCCACCCGATGATCTGGGGTTTTTCCCCGTATTTCACGCGATGTTTTCGCGAAGACATTTTTCGGCACCCGGCGTGCCGATGTACTCTGACAGAAGTTGTGTGAACCGTTTTTTCACTTTTCGCTCCGGAGGAATACAGAGAAATGAGCACAGACGGAAAGAAGCGCGTCTATTTTTTCGAAGAAGGTGATGCAGAGGGACGTACCGGACTCAAATGGCTCCTCGGTGGTAAAGGTGCCAACCTTGCCGAGATGGCCAACGTGGGACTCCCCGTCCCGCCTGGTTTCACTCTCACCACCGAGACCTGTCAGGAATTCCAGGAACTGGATGAAGCCTGGCCCGAGGGGCTCGACCAGGAGGTCTCAGAACACCTGGCGCGGCTCGAAAAGGTCACCGGTCAGAAGCTCGGCGATGACAACAATCCCCTCCTGGTAAGCGTCAGGAGCGGTGCGGCACAGAGCATGCCGGGCATGATGGATACCATCCTGAACCTCGGCCTTAATGACACCTCGGTCAAAGGTCTCGCCAAACAGAGCGGCGACCCCCGTTTCGCCTGGGACTGCTATCGGCGTTTCATCCAGATGTTCGGGAACGTGGCGATGTATATCCCTCATAGCGACTTCGACGACTACCTCCATGAAGCACGCGAAGAGGCGGGAGTCCAGTATGACAGCCAGCTGGGCGTGGAGGATCTGAAGAAGATCGTCGAGGAATTCAAAGAGGTCTACAAGGAAGACACGGGCGAGGAATTTCCTCAGGAGCCGAAGGAACAGCTTCGTCGCGCGATCGACGCCGTGTTCGGCTCGTGGAACAACCCCCAGGCAGTGCGGTATCGGGAGATCAACGAGATCACCGGCCTGCTGGGAACCGCCGTCAACGTCCAGACCATGGTCTTCGGTAACATGGGCCACACGAGCCTCACGGGCGTGGGTTTCACACGGAACCCGGCAACCGGCGAGAACAAGCTCTACGGCGAGTATCTCATCAACGCCCAGGGCGAGGATGTCGTGGCCGGTATCCGGACCCCCAAAGATGTCAACGAACTTTCCGATGAGGATCTGTCCGAATTCCCCGAGGCGGAAATCGGGCAAGACCAGGCCAATGACATTTTCCGGGGCATCTATCAGCAGCTTCTGGATATCAAGGATAAACTCGAGGGCCATTACAAGGACATGCAGGACTTTGAGTTCACCGCTCAGGAAGGTGAGCTTTACATGCTGCAGACCCGAACCGGTAAGCGGACGGCCGCTGCTGCGGTCAAGATGGCCGTTGATATGGAGGACGAGGGTTTGATCGATGAGCGCACTGCCGTGTGCCGCGTCGATCCGCAGGCCATCGAACAGCTCCTGCACAAACAGTTCGACACCGGAGCCAAGGAAAAGGCCGAGGACGATGGGCGCGAGCTGGCCACCGGGCTACCCGCCTCTCCCGGCGCTGCGGTCGGTAAAATTGCTCTTACGGCCGACGACGCCGAAGAGATGGCCGAAGCAGAGGCCGAGAAGGATGATCCGGCCGGCGTTATCCTGGTGCGGGAAGAGACCAGTCCGGAGGACATCGGCGGGATGGACGCCTCCGTTGGTATCCTGACCGCCCGCGGCGGCATGACCAGCCACGCTGCTGTGGTCGCACGGGGTATGGGCAAATGCTGCGTCGCCGGATGCGGTGCCGTGGATCCCGATGAAGATGGCAAAAGCGTCACCATCGCCGATAAACAGTATGAGGAAGGCGATGTGATCTCGCTGGACGGAACCAGCGGACAGGTTTTCGACGGCGCCATCGACCAGGTGGAACCCAAACTGACCGGCGCATTCGGAACACTCATCGAATGGGCCGATAAATACCGGAAACTCGGCGTCTGGACCAATGCCGACACGCCCGACGATGCACAACAGGCGCTCGAATACGGTGCCGAGGGTATCGGCCTGTGCCGGACGGAGCACATGTTCTTCGAACCGGAACGCATCAGCTACGTCCGCCAGATGATGCTCAGCGCGCCCGACGTGCGACGCATCCAGAACCTCATCGACGAAGAAGAGGAGGCGCTCAGCCAGGCCGGCAAGGAGGAGAAAAAGCGCATCCAGGAGCGCATCGCCGAGCTGCAGGATGAGCTCCAGCGTCCACGTGAACTGCTGGACGAGGCGCTTGAAAAACTCCTGCCCGAACAGCGCAGTGACTTCGAGGGAATCTTTGAGGCCATGGACGGCAAATCCGTCACGGTGCGCCTCCTGGACCCACCGCTGCATGAGTTCCTGCCACACGATAAAGACGTTCAGGCAAAACTCGCCAAACAGATGGGCAAGGAGCCCGAAGAGGTGGCCAACCGAGTGGAACAGCTGGGCGAACTCAACCCCATGCTGGGACATCGCGGCTGCCGGCTCGGTATAACCTATCCGGACATCTATAAGATGCAGGTGCGGGCCATCATGGAAGCGGCCGTCAATTGCGAACAGAACGGCGTGGAGGTCCATCCGGAGATCATGATCCCCCTGGCCGGCACGGCCGAAGAACTGCGCGTCACGCGTGAGGCAGCCGAACAGGTCTGCCAGGATGTACTCGAGGAAAATAATGCCGATACCGATTACAGGATCGGCACCATGATCGAGATCCCGCGTGCGGCGCTCACGGCCGATGAGGTCGCCGAACACGCCGACTTCTTCAGCTTCGGCACGAACGATCTCACACAGATGACCTTCGGTTACAGCCGTGACGACGTCGGCACGTTCGTCCCCGAATATATCGACCGGGAGATTCTCCCCAAAGACCCGTTCCAGTCACTGGATCGCAACGGCGTGGGCGAGCTGGTCTCCTGCGGTATCGAACGCGGACGAGACACCAAGCCCGACCTCAAGGTGGGTATCTGCGGCGAACATGGCGGTGACCCCGATTCGGTCCGGTTCTGTTACCGGGTCGGCATGGACTACGTCTCCTGCTCACCCTTCCGGGTGCCCGTGGCCCGACTGGCCGCCGCCCAGATAGGTATCGAGCTGGAGGACGAGGTCATTGACGAACTCAGTGACGCCAAAGTGCGACCGATCATCACAAAGGCCATCAAAGAGGCCGAACAAGCCTGATCGGACGCCAGTAACAGACTGCACGCGTTCAGCCGGTGCATCCGCTCCCCCGAAGACGGATGCACCGGCTTTTTTTATTCGCGCTTTCCGAGTCGCAATCTTAGCGCTTCGGAAAACCATGCGGATTCCAGACGGCACAAAAAGACCGGCCCCCGCAACGGACGGTGATCTACACCGAACGGACTTCGATGCCTCTCGCCCGCGCCCGCCTCCCTATAACCTCGCGGTGATCCCCACACGCCACCACCAGATGCTGCTGGTGTCCTCTGAGCGCACCCATCAGGGTCTCTGCGCCGGCCATGCGCACATATACCGTGTTGCGGCAGCGGTCGGCACGGTCGGCGGTCCCCTCGACCGTCCCGACTCCCATCAGAAGCCCCTCCAGGCCGCAGGTCAGCCGGGCAACGGTCACCACCGTGTCCTCGGGCACCCGGCTATGAACCGTACAGCCCCACCCATTCCCGTGGTAGTCGGCCAGATAGTAGGGTTGAGGCGACGCGTGCGGGCTCGCCATCGTCCGGGGCAGCACGCAATGCGACACATCCACCACATCTTCCTCCACCGGGTGAGGCCCACCGATATACGTCGGCCAGGCGCCGGCGCGGTGAAAGAGTACGGCCGTCAGAAATGCATCCATATCGCCCTGGCAGACGGCTGCTACGCCCTGCTCCTGCAGCAGCATCAGCCCCAGACACGGGAGGGGCCTATCCCGATCATCCTTCCAGGCCCCACAGTTCACCGTCACGCCCTGGGCGCCGCACTCCCGTAACATGCGCCGAACGGCCACGTAGAGCTCCACCGACCGTCGCAGCCGATCCGGAACCTCCGAACGCTCCGCGCCCGCGATCAACTGTCCGGCCAGCTCCTCGGCTTCTCGGTGGCCCGGCTCGTCCAGCGCCTCCAGCGTGGCCATCACCCGCTCCACAGGGACCTGCTCCACCTCAACTGACAACCGTTCCCGGATCCGCTGCAGGTCCGCGGTTATCTCCCACTCCTGCAGATAGTCCCGGGGCAACCCGCCCAGAATTAGAAGTTTCTCGACCTTCTGCTTCTTCATCTCAGCCCGGCCTCCGTTCGGTCATGAGGACACCCCAGGTGTCGCGCCCAGTTCGGCATCTACCCTGCTTTTTTTTAGGAATAAACCCCGGCCAATATTTACGATTTGGCTACTGGTTACCGTCGCTTGATCAATATGCCTGCGCATTATCTTCTGAGCCCAATCCCATATGCGGTCCGTCTGCGCCATGAATGGCCTTTTTTGAAGTGATATTGGTTTGAGATTAAACCAAATGACATCAAGCTGCAAACTCCAACGAGGTAATACAAACATGAATTCAAGAGAACGGCTACTAACAGTTCTCAGCGGAGATATCCCCGACTGCGTGCCGGTCATGCCCGACACCTCGAACATGATTCCGGCCCGTCTGACGGGAAAACCGTTCTGGGAACTGTATCTTTACAACGATCCACCAATCTGGGAGGCCTACATCCAGTGCGCCAAACACTTCCACATCGACGCCCTGATGGATGGTTATTTCCCTTTTCGCTATCCCTGGCAATCCACCGACGAACGGGACCGGTTCATCGTTCGCCGCACCGATGATCGCATCGTGACCCGACGGTCGTGGATCGACGATGGTGAACGACGGTGGGCTCCCACCGTGGATGTCTATTATGTGGCCGATTCTCCCACCACCGGGGTTCCGATCGAGAAACTCGACTTGCCCGAGATGCCTCAGAACCCTGAACCCCTGGAAGGGGTAAAACCGGTCGATCGCGGACCAGAGGGCCTATCGCACGTCAAAAACATGATGGGCGATCAGGGCCTCGTGGGCGTATCCGTTACCAGCATCAACGCTCTGGGCAGCACGGAAGCCGTTTACAACTATTGCGATCATCCCGAAAAACACGAGGAATGGGCTCAGCAGCGTATTAAAGAGGCCGAACGTCGCTTCCACTACCTCATGGGACTCGACGAAAAACCGGACTTTCTGTGCGTCGGTGGCTCGGGATCGCTGATCTTTCAGACCGTCGATATCTTCCGCCAGCTGGCCCTGCCCGCCGTCAGACGAGTGATCGAACAGGCGGAGGAGGCCGGCATTCCCACGCACGTGCACAGCTGCGGCCCCGAAAAAGATCTGGTCCGGATCATGGCCACCGAAACGGATCTGACGGTGATCGATCCGCTCGAACAGCCCCCGATGGGCGACTGCGAGCTGGCGGAGCTGAAAGAAAAGTATGGAGATCAAATCGTTCTCAAAGGCAACCTCCACACCACACGCACCATACTGCGGGGGAGCGTCGACGACGTGCGGCAGGCCAGCCGGAACGCCATTGATGTGGCCGCGGAAGATGGCCGTTTCATCCTCTCCACCGGCGACCAGTGCGGACGCGACACGCCGTTCGAAAATCTGGAAGCGATGATCGAAACCGCCCGGACCGACGGGCGATATGACTGAATAACAGAGGCCTTGCCGCCTCCCCACTGCACGTGCTGCGTTTTTCCCCGGGAAAAACGGCGCTGAGGAAAGTCTATTGACCTTCGTATCTATCCGACACCTACCGGCTAAAGAATCCCAAGTTTATTGCGGCACAGAACACAGCACCTGGCCTGCATCTTACGGATGCAGGCTATAGAGAACGGCGTAACTGTCGTTATAACTTTCTGTTAGAACAACGAGCAGTGGTCAGTCCAGAACACCAGTAAAAAGTCGGCTTCTATTCATGTTTGCAGACTGAAGTCGATGGTTAACTGGCGTAATTTCAGGAAAAGGTATCTCAGATCGGTATGGCCGCAGGACCTGTGAACCAGCCTGCTGATCAGGTTGTTGAAGCCTTTAAGCGGCCGGAGAGTGATCCGATGCTTGAAGTAGTTAAGGATCCGACCCTTACTCCTTTTTCTTGCCGCTCAGTTCAGCCCCACAAGGGGGGCAGGA
>JBKHGK010000100.1:0-6723 GCA_046539705.1 Candidatus Brocadiia bacterium
TCTTGATCGTCTGCTTCATCCGGTCTGGCGAAGACATCGGTCATTTCTTCTTCATCAACCTGGGGCGGAGGGGAGCCTTCCAGGATGTAAGATTGGGCTTCCTCTATAATGGTATCCACCTTCGAAATCGTCAGCCTCGATTCCGTCTCGCCGGTCTGTTCATCACCATCTTCCTCCGCGGTCTCCTCGCTGTTCTGGGTTGAAGAAGCATCCTGGTCGGCCAGGGGGCCCAGGGTGATGGCATACAGCAGCGCTATAAATACGCAGCTCAGCACCGCCAGAATGACGAGTTCTTTTTTTGTTTTGTCTTCCATGTTGATAGATCGGATAATCCGATTTTCTAACCCGACAGATCTCTATGATCCGGGCAATACGCAGGGCCTTTTCCCCGAAATGTGGCACTGAGATAACGGTTACTTGGACGCCTGCCGCGGAGAACCCTCCGGGCTGAGCAAAGCCGCTTTCATCTTGAGTTGTCGTGACATAGGGTCTGTGCCGGCCTCAATCGTGAACGTCTTGACTTTGACGAACTTGTCACTGTGACTTTCCAGCCTTCCAATAAACTTGACAATCGAATCGAACGGCCCTTCCATTTGCAGGTCCATTATAACGAAAGGATGCCCGTGGATCTTTTCCTGGTCCCTCAGGGTGAATCCGGAAAACCGCATACCGGTCTCTCGCGCGACATTTCCGATGAATGCGGGCATCCCGGTCAGGTCCATATTCCTGGAGCTCCTCCGGAATGCATCGATCAGTTCCTGCATCTGCTTTCGTTGCTCCTCGCGTTTGCGCTCCATCTCAACTTTTGCGTCTTCAATCTGATTTGAGGTTATGAGTTCCCGTACCTCTCGTTTCGTCTCCTGAATCTGGCTGTGGGGCATGTAAACGCACGTAAAATACAGAATCCCCGCGAATATCGGATAGAAGACAAGTAAAGCGCGGAGCACGAATTTGGTCTTAGACCCTCTATTCGCCATCACTGTCCTCCCCGTTCTCATCCTGTTCTGAGAACACCTCCACGCTTACCCTATCCTTCTGTTCGGAATCCTTCCTGTTCATCTGTTTCCATTGCAGGCGGTCGATCCCGGCCATAAACCTTTTGCTCTTGCGCAGGCATCGTATAAATTCCTCGATTCTGTCCAGTGCCCGGCCATCATAATCCATTGCGTAGGCCCGGAAAGTCAGGGCGTGTTCATTTTCCAGTTCAAACCGGGTGACCACAATCCCCTCGCTGGCGCAGCGCTGGAAGGTCTGAAGTTTGCGTCCCCAGTAATTCTTCTGTCTGTAAAGGTCTATGATCCGTTCCAGTTTTTCGACTTTATGAGCATCCTCGTTGTGGTAATCCGTTTTGCCAACCTCAATCCGTTCAAGCAGTTTTTCCTCCCGGCGCAGGCGCTGTCGCTGTCGGGCCAGCTCATCCATCCCTACCTGCCTTTGGGCCACGCTGATGCCCGCCGTTCCGAGGTAGGCCAGTGCCAGCAAAAAGGTCATCACCGGAGTGAGCTTCTCGGCGATGGTCGGTGTATGTTCGCTGCGGTCATAAACGAGGTTGATGGGGGTTTGGGCCCGGCCCTTTTTCTTGTTGGCTTTTGTCCCCAGCAGAGCGTTGCCGACTGCCACCGTAAATTTTGACCTGTAGGCAATGTCTTCCGGTAGTGCACAATTCGCATCCAGGCCTGCAAACGGGTCGATAATCCGCACGCTTTCCCCCATCACACGTTGAAGAACCTCCGGGAAGCCACTTATAGCGGGGCCGTCTCCCGAGAGGTAAATTGGGGGATTGACGGTTTCTTCGCTTCCCTTAAATTGGTACTGGATGGTGCGGCGTATCTGATTGATGAGCGGATCAAGTGCTGACTCAACGATCTGATGGGTTTCCCTTCTGCTCAGAAGGTCTTTGAGGAGTATCTCGTGCGCCTCTTTGCGCGGGGATTCCAGATGCTGCTGGCACGCGCTCACGATGTTTTCCTCTCCGAACGAAATATCCCGCATAAGCCTGGGGAGCCCATTATCACAGAAGATAATACTTGTGTTTCGGCCGCTTCCGACGTTTACGAGCAGTGCCCGTCCTTCCAGAGCGGAGGAATCGGCTGATTGCAGGAAAGCCTCGACTGTGGCCAGGGAGTTCAGAGTGATACCGTTGCAGTACAGGTCCGCGGATCGGCAGTCGGTAAACCGGTCTTCCGTCATTTTCCGTGGCACAACGGCGAACATAATCGGCGCCTGGCCGGAGGCGTGTCCCAGCCTGGTGTAGTCAAAATCCATGTTTTCCCACGGGCGGGATATAAGCTGTTCGGCTTCCAGCCTGACGGCACTTTCCAGTTCCTCACCGGTCATGTCAGGGAAAGCCCGCTGGTGGGTGATGACTGATATTCCGCTCAGGCTACACCAGACGTCTTTTTTTCGCCACCCCTTCTTATCCACTGTTTTCCGCAGAACTTTGCGGGTTGATTCGTTGTTATTTTCTTCCGGGCGGAGCGGAACCACGGAAATTGAACGTAGCTGATGATTTGCCACCCTGGCAAACTGAATGGAGCGTTCCTGTATGTCGATCCCGATCATAATTTGCCGCTTTCGTGACGAGTCCGTTCCCTCACTTTGTGGCATCTCCCCGGAGCACACCTTCTAAAGCCACCTTATCGTAGGTTCTGAGTGCTGGCGGTGTCAACTCATCCGCATGTTCGTCAGTCTCTGCAACAATATTGTTTGAAACCATTTGCAGTGGCCCTTGGGCTTTGAGGTGCTCAGGATAAAGCAGGTGTAGCGCTGCCTCCGGAACTCTCAGTAACCGTTGCTCGCCGGAACCTGCGAATACCCACAGGCAAATTCCTCTTTTGACAGAAGAATGATCGTCCGGTAAACTGTCCTCTTCGCTGTCGGGGGCTGAGTGCCTTTAACATGAGTGGCAATGTGTTGACTCTGTTTAAGAGAGCTGCAGAAAGATGAAAACGTATATCGCCAAAAAAGAGGATTTTGGGCCCGAGAACAGGCGCTGGTATCATGTAGATGCCGACGGCAAAGTTCTGGGTCGCATGGCATCCGAGATTGCCATGAAACTGATGGGCAAAGACAGGCCCGAGTACACGCCGCACGTGGATACAGGGGCTTACGTCGTGGTGACAAACGCCGACCGGGTGCGGATGACCGGGAACAAAATGCAGGATAAACGCTACGAACGTTACTCCGGTTATCCGGGCGGGCTGAAGGGAATGTCCGCGGACAAGATGCTGGAGAAACATCCCGAAGATGTTATACGTCTGGCGGTCAAACGGATGCTGCCCAGCACAAAGCTGGGGGATGAGATGCTGAAGAAATTGAAGGTTTACGCCGGTTCGGAACACCCTCACACCTATCACCAACCCGAACCGCTGGAGATAAGCTGAGACAGAACAGACACTGATATGCAGAGAAGAGGATCCGCTATATGAGTAATGAATACTGGTGGGGAACAGGACGCAGAAAAACTTCCACGGCGCGAGTTCGCGTCAGACCTGGCACCGGGGAGTTTAAAATAAATGAACGAGATCTGCAGGAATATTTTCCGCGCGAATTTCACCGTCGCTCGGCTCTTGAACCGCTGGAGCACGTTGAGGCTGAAGGTAATTACGACGTATATGTGAACTGCGATGGGGGCGGACTTACGGGCCAGGCGGAGGCGGTGAAAATGGGGCTGGCCAGAGCTCTGTGCAAAGCCGATAGTTCCTTTGAGGATGCGCTGAGAGAGGCCAAGATGCTCACGCGGGATGCGCGCATGGTGGAACGAAAAAAATATGGTCGGCATGGAGCACGGCGTGGAAAACAAACAAGCAAACGGTAAGCGTCTGCTTGTATAACAAATGGAATATCAACGGGCCCTGCCAGAAGGTGGGGCCTTTTTTGTATATGGTTGAACCCGGCCGGGAGGCGGTAATAATATCCCTGTGGTTGCCTGTCTGCGCGGCTGCAGCGCTGGTGACGGAGCAGAAAATGAGGTTATAGCTGGGAGGAAAAACCAATGACGGACCGTGTTATATTCGGAGCATTGCTCGGGGCGGCAATAGGTTTCGGAATGGGATACCTGGGTTCGCGGGCCGGCACGAGCTGTCCGTTTATGTGCAATCCATATATTGCGGGAGGAATAGGCCTGCTGCTGGGCGCACTGCTGGCAGGATCGGGGCATAGCAGTGTGCGCGATTATACACCCAGCCCCCATCTGATGGAAGTGGATTCGGCCGACCAATTCCGGGCGGAGGTCCTGGAAGCAAATCAGCCGGTTCTGGTGGCCTTCTCGCGGGCCAACTGCCCGCACTGCGAACGGCTCAAACCGACCATGCACGAACTGGCCGACGAGTTTGAGGGGCGAGCATTGATGGCGCTGGCTCGGACGACTTCTCTTAAGGAAGTGGCGAGTAAATATGACGTCAGCGCGGTTCCCACACTTGTGCTTTTCAAGGCAGGGGAGGCAGAGGAAACGCTGGTTGGATACCGGGAGAAAGATGAGCTGGCCCAGCTTATCAGTTCGGTCTCATCCGAACCGGCCGCCGAAGAGTGATCCGCCTTTCCACGGTGGGCCTGTCGGATCATTCTCCGTCATGTTCGAGTCGGAAACGCACGTCCAGAGCCGCAACGCCTTTGCCCTCGGGGAACACCAGCAGGGGATTCATGTCGCATTCGGCCAGTTGTGGATAAAGGAGTGAGAGGTGTGACAGGCGCAGTATGGCATCGGCCAGGGCATCCAGGTCCCGCGGTTCTTCCCCCCTGAATCCCTTAAGAATGGCCCCTGAACGGATCTCGTCAATCATTTCGTGAGCGTTCTTCCGGGTAAGCGGTGCCACTCTGAAGGCCACGTCCTCGAGCACTTCGACGTAGATACCACCCAGTCCAAACATGATCAGCGGGCCGAACTGAGGATCCCGGTTCATACCCACTATGACCTCGGTGCCCCCCGTAATCGTCTCCTCCACGAGGACGCCGTCCACATCTGCATCGGGATCATATTCCCGGGCGGACTCCATAATTCTATCAAATGCCTCCCTTATCTGATCCCTGTCCTCCAGTCCCACCTCAACTCCTCCGGCGTCGGACTTATGCAGGATATCATTGGAGCAGACCTTCATTACCACCGGATACCCTATGTCAGAAGCCGCCCGGGCTGCCGCTTCCGCCGTTTCGGCGAATTCGGTGCGCGGGAGACGGATACCGGCGTGGCGGATTATATTCTGGGCCCGCCTCTCCCCCAGCTCTTCCACCCCACTGTCAGCTGCCTCCTGCAGGGCTTTGTTGATTTGGGCGTGGTTGAAATCAAATTCGTGATCGATCTCTGTCGTCTCGCCCGTTCCTCTCCTGTATCTCCACATTGCATCCAGCACGGCCACAGCCGTATCTGGATGATTGTAGCTGGGTACGTCGAACTCTCGCAGCGCCCGGGATCCCTTTTCGGCGCTGCCACCCCCCATAAAAGAGGCCAGAACTGGTTTATCCGTGCCGCTGGCCGCCTGTCCGATAACCCGTGCAGTTTCCTCGATCTCGGTGGAGGTCTGGGGGGTTATAATGACCAGAAGCGAGTCAACATCCTCGTCCCGCAGGGCGGCCCCGATGGCTGCCTCGTAGCGGTCGGCACGGGCGTCACCTATAACGTCGATGGGGTTGGCCATGCTGGCTTCCGGCGGTAGGGCGTCGCGCATGGCTTCAATTGTGGGATCGGAGAAACTGCTCATCCGCAGGCTTGAGGTCTCAATTGCGTCGGTGCTCATGATTCCCGGACCGCCGGCGTTGGTCACAACTCCCACCGAGGGGCCTTCCGGTGCTTTCTGGCGTGCGAACGACAGTACGCAGTCGAAAAACTCATCCACAGTTCGGGGCCGGATCACTCCACACTGGTGGAAAGCGGCGTCGTATGCCCTGTCCGACCCAGCAAGGCTTCCTGTATGGCTTGATGCGGCGCGGGCTCCGGCGTCGGTCCTCCCTGATTTGAGTATTATGACCGGTTTTTTCCGGGTGACCTCCCGCACCACCTTCATGAACTTCTGCCCGTCATCAATGCTTTCGATATAGCCCAGTATCACATCCGTCTCATCGTCCTGCCCGAGCGCCTCGATAAGATCAGTTTCGTCGACGTCGGCTTTATTGCCGTAGCTGATGAATCGCGAGATACCGAGACCCTGCGCCAGGTCGCTGACCAGCCAGTCGAGCATGGCGGTCCCGAATGCACCGGACTGGCTGAGAAAACCCACATTCCCAGCCTCCGGGTAGGTCGCGCTGAAGGAGGCATTCAGATCGTCCGGTGCGCTGATAAGTCCGAGGCAGTTCGGGCCAATACACCGGATGTTGTGCCGGTTGCATTTCTCCTGGAGTTTCCGTTCCATCTCCGCCCCCTCTTCTCCGACTTCCTTGAACCCCGCCGAGATGACGATTATTGAGTCCACCCCGGCTTCCACGCACTGGTCCACGATGGAAAGCACGATTCGGGCGGGAAGAACTATGATGGCCAGGTCAATCTGATCCCCGACACTCGGCAGATCCGAATAGCACTTCAGTCCCTCTATCTCGTCTGCTTTCGGGTTGATGGGATAGATAGGGCCGTCAAACCCGGCATCCTGAAGGTTCTTGAGGACGTCATGGCCTACTTTGCCGGGCTCTCGGCTGGCTCCAACTACAGCAACGGATTCAGGGGAAAAAAAGTGTTCCAGCATGTCTCTATGTACTCCTTGATTATCCTGATATGGTGAAGAAATCGGGCGTCCG
>JBKHGK010000101.1:0-6714 GCA_046539705.1 Candidatus Brocadiia bacterium
CTATGTCAGCCCATGGTGGCTCCGCAGATACCGCGGAGAGTCTTCACAAACGGGGAGCACGGCTGGAGCTCTTCACTTTATAAAAGAAGGGGGGCCACATATACTGTTGCCCTCGATCCGGTGCTGTACACCGTTACGTTCGGTTGAATACTGTGCGTAACTGGGGCCGGTGATTTTTTGTACGGTCAAAAAGAGTATCTATATTGTGGAGAGAAGAATGAGTAACGTGAGCAAAACGCCCGATGTGCCCGATGATGGTGAACGAATTGCCTACGAAGACGGCCAGCTTGTGGTTCCGGATAATCCGATTGTGCCCTTCATAGAAGGGGATGGAACCGGACCCGACATATGGCGCGCGACGAAGAATGTACTGGATAGTGCGGTGGAAAAAGCCTATGGAGGCGAGCGAAAAATACGCTGGACTCAGCTCTATGCGGCCGATAAGTCGCTGGAACTTTTCGACGAATGGGTGCCGGAGGAAACCGTTGAGGCAATCAAGAAGTTTCGCGTCGCCATCAAAGGCCCCCTGACGACTCCCGTAGGCGGGGGGCATCGCAGTGCAAACGTCTACCTGCGCCAGGTGCTTGACCTGTATGCATGTGTGCGGCCGGTGTACTGGGTGGCCGGAGTGCCGGCTCCGGTGAAAGAGCCGGGAAAACTGGATATCGTCATCTTCCGTGAGAACATCGAAGATGTGTATTCGGGCATCGAGTTCAGAGCCGGAACGGAAGAGGCCGATGATCTCCGGGATTTCCTGGAGGCGGAACTCGATGCTGAGGTGCGCCCGGATGCCGGTATTGGCATCAAACCCATCAGCGAGTTTGGCACGAAACGGCTGATGCGGAAGGCGATCAATTATGCAATAGAACGGGACAGAAAAAGCGTCACGATAATGCATAAGGGCAATATCATGAAGTTCACCGAGGGGGCTTTCAAAGACTGGTGCTACGAACTGGCCGGTGAAAAGTTCGGGGAGCAGACGATTACCGAGGATGAATTGTGGGATGAATATGGTGGCGAAATGCCGGATGGAAAGATCCTCATTAAGGACCGCATCGCCGACGCCATGTTCCAGCAGGTTCTGTTGCGTCCGGATGAGTATGACATCGTCATCACTCCCAATCTGAACGGCGATTACATATCGGACGCCTGCGCGGCACAGGTGGGGGGACTGGGGATAGCTCCCGGATCGAACATAGGTGATGGGGTGGCACTTTTTGAAGCCACTCATGGAACCGCGCCGAAATACGCGGGAATGGACAAAGTGAATCCCTCCAGCCTCATATTGAGCGGCCGGATGATGCTCGAATACATGGGATGGTGGGAGGCCGCTGACATGGTGATAGAGGGGCTGACGGAGGCCGTGGCCAAAAAAACGGTAACCTACGACCTTGAACGCCAGATGGAGGGTGCCAGCCTGCTGAAATGCTCCGAGTTCGGTGAGGCGATAGTGAATAATATGCCGGCCTGAGCAGCGTCTGAACGACCACGTCGTTGACGTGTCTGCCCCGGCGAAAGGAACGAGGATTGTGATGGTCGGGCGGGGCTCAAATGTAGATGGAATCCTGGTGTCTTAGTTTCTGGAGGGCGATGTGGACATTGGTGTGATAAACAGCCTGACTGACGGCGGTCGTTGTTTTGATAAAGTTCGGGACTTCGGACTGGATGTGTGCCAGCTGTCGTCCTGGGACATGGAGATGGCGACCGAGTCAGTGGCCGAGACCGTGGTGCAGGAATCACGCGACGCCGGCGTGAGAATCTGCGGGATGTGGGGAGGATATCCCGGCCCCGCGGCGTGGAATTTTACCGAAGGTCCCACCACTCTCGGGCTTGTCCCGCCGGAATATCGGGAAGAACGGGTCGATGCGCTGCAACAATGGGCGGATTTTGCCGCGCATGTCGGGGCCCCCGCGCTGATTACACACTGTGGATTCATCCCGGAAAACATGACTGATCCGCAATTTGACCCCGTCGTGGAGGCCATCGGGGAGGTGGCCCGGTACTGTCGGGAATGCGGGATAGAATTCTGGTTCGAGACGGGACAGGAGACACCTGTTGTGCTGTTGAGGGTTATTGAAGCCGTGGGGACCGGGAATCTCGGGATAAACCTTGACCCGGCGAATTTGTTGATGTACGGGAAGGGTAACCCGATCGATGCGCTCGACGTTTTCGGCGGGTATGTCCGTAATGTCCACGTCAAAGACGGAATGTGCCCCCAAAACGGGAGCGAGCTGGGCGAGGAGGTCCGCCCCGGTCAGGGGAAAGTGAGATTTCCTGAGTTTATTGAGCGACTTGAGGACCTTGGTTTTGACGGTGAGCTCATCATCGAGCGGGAGATACAGGGGGAACAGCAGGATAAAGATATCAGGCGCACAATCGATGATCTGCGGGAATGGATGAGCGGTTGACCCATCATCCGGATCCCTTCCTGCTTTCAGTCCCTGAAAGGGCCCACCTCAGAGGCAGTCATGCCCGTGACAGGCAGAGCCCGTCCGATCGCGCGTGAAGGCACAGGATGGGGCATCCGCAAATAAAAAATGAAAACTCTGCCCCCGAATGATAGTGATTCGGATTCATGAGCGCCAAAAGCGCCGGTATGGGCGGTGCACTCCGAAAACGCTTCGCGCAGGTGGGATTTATGATTGTGGGGGATGCCAGGCAACGAGCGGCCTCCGGTGCGGATGCCGGTGGTGCAACCTTCAGAGGTTGTCTGTTACCGATGACCGTTCACCGATCACTGATGACCGATCCCGCTCAGATCCCCGGGGAATTTTTAATGTCGATGGCGAGGACCAGTTCTCCCTTCCAGTTGCGATCTCCGTGTTCGGCGAGGATCTGCTCGACCGTTCCTCTGAATCTTTCCTCGTGCATCTTGGTGGCCTCACGGATCAGCACGATCCGGGTGTGGGGGCCGAGGACCTGGTGTATGTCCTCGAGAACCTGTTCTACCCGGTGGATGGAGACGAACAGAAAGTGGGACATGTCCGTGTCTTTCATCGTTTCCAGTGTCTTCTGCCTTTTACCAGTTTTTCGGGGTGGGTAACCGTGGAAAGTGAATCTGTTGACGGGGATTCCGGCGGCGGTGATGGCGTAGGTGAGCGCGGAGGGGCCGGGGGCGATGATCGGTTCTATGTCGCGTTTCAGGCCTTCCCGCACGATGAGGAAACCGGGATCAGAGATGGCAGGGGTCCCGGCGTCGGTGACCACGGCCACCCTGCTCCCAGACTCCACTCTGTCCAGCAGGTCGGGGGTTTTGCGGTGCTCATTGTGCTTGTGGAAGCTGGTCATGCTGGTATGGATATCGAAGTGGCTGCAGAGCTTTCCCGTTCGCCGCGTATCTTCGGCGGCGATCAGATCCGCCTCCTCCAGGAGCCGCAGGGCCCGCCGGGTGACGTCCTCGAGGTTGCCAATAGGTGTGGATATGAGAGCGAGCCAGCGGTCATCGTCTGTTTCAGGAATCATGGTGTATGTGTTCTGTGGTTGAGTTGGGTTGGTAGCAGTTGCCCGAGAGGGCGATTCAAACCAGGGTCCGGTGCGACCAGCGGGACCGCCGGGATGCAATCTATGGGATTATCATGTTGCACACGGTCTATCTTGGCCATATAGTACCATATATAAGAACAGATATGCATTTCGAAAAGGAGGGTGATCTGGATTGGCATCGCTCAAGGAAAAAATAGCGCGGCTGCGAGAGGAAAGTCGATCGGGAAGTGGCGCAGAGCACGGGGAGGGAAAAAAGAGTGTCCGGGAAGAACGCCAGAAGACCTCGTCAAAGGGCAAAGCGAATAGGCGCAAGGAAAAGGAGAAGTCGGAATCGGAAAGCTCCGCGCGTCGTCAGGCGTGGAGCCAGGAACCGACCTATCACGTGGACCGCCATGACATTTCGATGGCGCGCGAGCAATACAATTCATTGACCAGTCAGATTATCGACAATCTGTTCGATATCCTGAACCCGGCGGCGATGGGGGGGATGGCGGAGGCGGAGGTCGAGCAGAATATCCGTCAGCAGGCTCGTCCTCTATTGTCGGACTCAGAGGTGAAACTGAATCGCAACGAATGCGAACAGGTCATCCAGGACGTCATCAATGACATGACGGGGTATGGGCCCCTTGAGCCGTTGCTGGAGGATGCATCAGTCAGTGAAATCCTGGTAAACGGGGCCAATGAGATCTATGTTGAGCGAGGGGGCCGGCTGGAGTTGACGGACGTGAAATTTCGCAGTGATGACCACGTTATGGAGATTATCGATCGGATCGTCCAGGAAGTAGGTCGGCATATCGATGAAGGATCACCGATGTGTGATGCCCGCCTGCCGGACGGTTCGCGTGTGAATGCCATCATTCCGCCTCTGGCGATAGATTATCCCTCCCTGTCGATTCGAAAGTTTCAGACCGATGTGCTCGGAATGCCCGAGCTGGTGAACAAATACGGCAGTCTGACCGATGAGATTGCGGTGGTGCTGCAGGCATGTGTGAAAGCCCGCCTCAATGTGCTGATCAGTGGTGGAACCGGATCCGGTAAGACGACTCTGCTCAATATCCTCAGCGGTTGTATTCCGCACAATCAGCGCATAGTCACCATTGAGGACAGCGCCGAACTTCAGCTTCGTCAGCCGCATGTGGTCAGACTTGAGACTCGGCCGCCGAACATTGAGGGAGAGGGCGAGGTAACCCAGTATGATCTGCTGAAGAACTCTCTACGTATGCGACCGGACAGGATTATCCTGGGTGAGGTCAGAGGTCGGGAGGCCCTTGATATGTTGCAGGCGATGAATACCGGGCATGAGGGTTCAATGTCAACTATTCACGCCAATACACCCAGAGACGCGCTCAGCCGGCTGGAGACGATGATAGCGATGGGGGGGGTGGAGCTGCCCCAGCGCGCTATGCGGCAACAGATTGCCAGTGCGATCGACGTGATCGTTCAGGTGAACCGCTGCTCCGATGGTTCCAGGAAACTCACGGCCTTTTCCGAAGTAATGGGGATGGAGGGGGAGACGGTGACGATGCAGGATATCTTCACCTTTGAGCAGGAGGGTATAGGCGAGGACGGGACGGTGAAGGGATCGCACCGACCCACCGGTGTGCAGCCCCGGTTTGTCGAACGGATTGAGACACTTGGGATCGATATTCCGAGGGCCATTTTCCTCCCGGAGGCACAGGTGTCCCATGAGACCGGGGAACTTCAGGCTGTTAAGGAGGAGGTTGGGGTGGGAGGGGGATCGCCGGAAAATCCGGTGACCTATAAGGCGGACCGGCGTGATGTGTCTCTTCCTGCCGAGCGATACAAGAAGCTGAAACAGTCCATCCAGCGTCGGCTGTATGATGAGCTGGACTCCTCCGTGCTCGCCGATCTGAGCGAGGAAAAGGTGGGCGAACACATCAAACAGGCCGCAAGGCGGTTGGCCGGAGAAGTGGGCCTGAATCTGAACCGCCGGGAAAGGGCGCAGCTTATAGAGGACCTTACCCATGAGTTGACCGGATTTGGCCCTCTGGAGCCACTTCTCCAGGATTCGGAGGTCAGTGACATACTGGTTAATGGGCCCGATCAGACTTATGTGGAGGTGAGCGGTAAACTGGAAAAGACCGACATCGAGTTCAACGATTCCGAACATCTGATGCACGTGATCCAGAGGATAGTATCCACGGTGGGGCGACATATTGATCCGGGCACGCCGATGTGTGATGCGCGGTTGCCGGACGGCTCGCGCGTGAATGCCATTATCCCCCCGCTGGCAATAGATTATCCCTCACTGTCGATCAGGAAATTCAAAAGAGATGCGATAAGCATAGACGACCTGGTCAAAAGGTTTGGAAGTATGAGCCAGGAGATGGCGAAAGTGCTGGAGGCCTGTGTTGAAGGGCAGATGAACATTCTCATCAGCGGTGGGACCGGTGCCGGTAAGACGACTCTGCTGAATATCCTCAGTAACTTTATCCCCAAAAACGAGCGGATCGTAACGATAGAGGACAGCGCTGAACTGCAGCTGCAGCTGCCCCACGTGGTTCGGCTTGAAACCCGTCCCTCCAATATCGAAGGGCGAGGAGAGGTCACCGCCTACGACCTGCTGCGCAACAGCCTGCGAATGCGCCCTGATCGGATAATCCTGGGAGAGGTGCGCGGGGAGGAAGCCCTGGACATGCTGCAGGCCATGAATACCGGACACGAAGGGTCCATGTCCACGATCCACGCAAATACTCCCCGGGATGCCATGAGCCGGCTGGAGACGATGATTGCGATGGGGTCCGCGGATCTCCCTCAGAAAGCCATGCGACAGCAGGTGGCCAGTGCCATTGATTTAGTTGTGCAGGGGAATCGGTTCTCGGATGGTTCCCGCAAGCAGACGTATATCTCCGAAGTGATGGGATTGGAGGGGGACACGATCACCATGCAGGATCTGTTTGTGTTCGAACGAGAGGGGATAGACGAAGACGGAGTGGTGCAGGGGCGGTTTGTCTCCACCGGCGTGCAGCCCCGCTTTTTGCCCAAGCTCCAGCAGGCGGGTATTGATATCCCATCCGATGTCTTTGCACGAGAGGACAGGGGACACTGAATGGGCGCTCGCATTCGGCTCGGTCTGAGAATTCTCGCGTCGGACCGGGAGTGAGCGAATCTGTGCCCGGTGCGGATGCCGGATCAGGGCCTGTCCTGTGAAGGTCCAGTGAAGACAGGTTAATCCCACACAGCCCCCCAGCGCGTGCGAGACAGCTGCTC
>JBKHGK010000102.1:0-6708 GCA_046539705.1 Candidatus Brocadiia bacterium
AGATGAAAGAAACTGACCGGAAGATTGAAAAGACCAACGAGAAACTCGAAGAAGCCCTCGGTGCTATGGGTGATCTGGGCAACCGACTCGGCGAGTTTGTCGAACACGCCGTGGAACCAGCCGTGGTCGGACTGTTTCGGGATCAGGATATCAAGGTCCATGAGGTCCACCGAGATATTTATGGGGAACGCCATGGGCGCTCAACTCAGGTGGATCTGCTGGTGGTGAATGATGATGTGTGCGTGGTTGTGGAGGTTAAAAGCAAACTCGACGTGGAAGATGTCGATGGCCACCTTGAGCGCCTGGACAATTTCAAAACGATTTTCCCGTTGTATTCAGCCCGAAAGATAATGGGAGCAGTTGCGGCCCGCGTTATCCCGGAGGACGTCGCAAGTTACGCGTACAGACAGGGCCTTTACGTACTCGGCCCCACGGGAGAAGATGTGGGAGTGCTGAATGATGAATCATTCGAACCGCGGATATGGTAAAATCCCTGTCCCCCTTCTCATCCACCACTACCCTATCCAGATCGGCGATGACCAGGCCGATTCATAATCCTGCTGAACCACCCTCACGTAGTAGTAACTGCTGGTCGAAGTATCGTAATCCTCATCTGCCCACTCCATCTCACAGTTCCTCTCTCCCGCGAACAGCCGGCGGTTTACTACCTGCCCATCCCGCACAATCCTGACCTCTTTCAACCCGTTCGTTCCCCGGCAGGCCATTTTTATAACGGGTATACCGACACGTTCGGGCGGCAGCACCGATCCCATGGGCTGACCGGCTATTTCGAACTCAAGTCCAATCGGGACCCCGCTGGTCCCATAACATCGCCGCGCGTAAAGAGCATCGAAAATGCTGTCCCCGCAGAGCTCATCGGACAACACCCCGACCAGCCCACTACCACAGTGGTGGAACAGGTGATGATGTTTCACCCCGGGACTCTGCGCGTTGCCCGGATGGCCGTCATGCCCGTCCGCGGAAGCAACAATCCCAACGTGAAAACCTCGGTTCAGGGCGTCACGGACGCCAAGGGAGCGATATCGGTCCGATACCCCCCTTGGCGTGTCCCCATAATACTCGCTGGAACCCCAGCAGGAGTACACTTCCACCAGGCGATCATGGGCGGGATGATAGTGGTCCCAGTTAAACGGGTGAGACGCAGCCGAAGGGTGATGTGGCACCGAAAGATAGGGAACGCCGGTCTCGTCCAGCTCAGACCACAGCTCCTCCGGCGTCAGCGCCTCGTCCGGATTTGCTGAAGGCCGACCCCAGCCGCGCCGGGCATTGACAACCGTACCGCCCGGACCTCGAAAATATATATTCCGGTGTCCATAGACGAGATTGGTATGTTCAAAAGCCGGCAGACATGCAAAGTCATCCCCGCTGTAATCACTGGCCAGATCCAGATACTGCTGGATCCGGTCCTGATCGATCTGCCACTCATGATCCGTCAGGGCATAGAAATCCAGCCCCCCGGGTCCCCGCGCGTATTCGTAGTTCTCCTCCCGGCTTCCCCGACCACAGCCCTCGTTCTGGCTCTTGCCCGGCACATCGCCTGAATGAGTGTGTATATCACCGAAATAAACATCTTTCCCCGACGACTTCCGGAGCCGTCCGTTTTTTCGGAGATCGAGAACCCGATAAATATCGGCCTGATGGATAATACTCGGTGCAGATGCCAGCTGGAACCACCGGTCCGACGCCACATGACAGCATGGCTCCACGCGGATCTCGGCGGATTCCCCGGTCTGCAACCATGCGGTGGGAACGTCAATGATCGCCGGCCCGAACGCGGCAAAGCTTTCATCGCGAATCACCGAACTCAACGTAAGGCCGCCCCCTGGCTCCGCAGCTTCTATTCTGTTGGCCGTAAAGAAGATTCCTCTATTGCCTTCGTCCCATGCCTGTGAATGTTTCACGACACGGATGGAGCAGACCTCTCGTTCATTCACCCATACATCCCACTGCCCCGATGGCTGAGGAAGCTGATTTCCGTTACCAAATCCCATCGACACAACAAAACCGACGCTCTTCTCCGGAGTATCCGGTATCCGCCCGGTTTCCCATACCAGCGGATCGGAGGCCGATAACGGCAGAACCCACTCCTGCACATCATGTGTCTCCATAAATCCCGCAACACGATCCCCGTTATGAATGGCACCTCCTCTCTCCAATACATTCTCCAGCCCATTCACAAGCGTTATCTCGTGTTTCTGCGCGGCGTATCCACGAAGCTCCTCTTCCGTCACTCGTCTGTTTGGATTATGCTGATATGGATCCATCTTGCGTCTCCCTTCAGAAACCGTATTTGACCTGTTCGACCCTCCAATTTACCATATCCAGTCGATCAATTCTACACGCCCTGCGTCTGATTCGTTCTCGCGATCTCCCAGGAGAATAAACATGCCCGTCACAGAAGACCACAACTACAGAAAACTCCATGAGCTCAGTTTCGCTGAGGGAGCATCACTCTTTGGCGTGGCCGAACTTTCTCCCCTCCGTAACAGTATCAATTCTATCGCTCCGGAGGCACTTGAGGGCCTGCAGCGCGCGATATCAGTGGGATATCATCTTTCCGATTCCGTTCTTGAAGACGTTCAGGAACGACCGACGCATCTGTATTATTTCCACTACCGCCGGGTCAACCTACTCCTGGATGACCTGACACTGAAACTGACCGCCGCTATCCAGAAAGATGGATATGAAGCGCTTCCAGTGCCGGCCAGTCAGGTCATAGACTGGGAGAATCAGCTGGCCCACATCTCACATAAACACGTGGCATCACAGGCAGGTCTTGGATGGATTGGCCGCAACAATCTCCTGGTAACGCCCGAATACGGGGCAAGGGTCAGGCTTGGCACGGTACTTACCGATATGCCTCTGTCAGTGGATCAGCCGCTCAAGCAGGGCTGCGGCGATTGTCGCGCATGTCTCGAGGTATGTCCGGCCGGGGCCATCGCCGAATCGCCGGATGATTTCGATCACAGGGGGTGTTATGAGAAAATCCGCGAGATGATCAAAGAGGTCAACATCGGCCAGAACGTATGCGGAATATGCGTCAGAGCATGCAGAGGGCAGAGCTGAACCAGAAAGCGATCCTCTTGGGCAACAGCAGTGATCCCCCTGAGAGGTTCCCAAACACCTGTCACCGATCACCGATCACCGATCACCGACCACCGGCCTGTTTTGCACGATAATCTTCGATGGCTTCGTGCAGACCCTCGGCGGCCAGATTGGAACAGTGCATCTTGTTTTTTGGCAATCCTCCGAGTTCTTCCGCCACCGATTCCCGGGTGATCTCCATGGCCTCCTCCAGGGTCCTGCCCTTTGCCATCTCAGTGGTGATACTGCTGGTTGCTATGGCGGCCGCGCAGCCGAGGGTCTTGAAGCCTATGTCCGCGATCCGATTATCTTCCACCCTGATCGTTATTTTCATCACGTCACCACAGGTGGGGTTGCCGACCTCCCCCACACCGTCGGCACCCTCCACCTCACCCATGTTACGGGGATCACTAAAATGCTCCATGACTTTATCGCTGTACATGTATCTCTCCCTTCGGGTTTTTGAGTCAATCACTCCGTCTCACGGCCAATCTCCACCATCGCATCGATGGCCCCCCGCGCCCTTTGCGCAATGTCATCGGAGACACTCACCCTGGTCTCCATTTCCTCCAGCGACCACAGAACCTTCTCCGGCGTATGCAATTTCATGTTCGGGCAGACCGCCGCCGAGGTGACGGGGTAAAAGGTTTTATCGGGATTTTCACGCCGCAGCCGCTCTATAAGACCGATCTCCGTGCCAACTATAATCTCCTCAGCCTGCGTTCTGGCGGCAAATCTGCACATGCCGCTGGTGGATTCCACCGCATCCGCCATCCGACTCACCTCCGTCAGGCATTCAGGATGCACCACGACCTCTGCGTCCGGATGTTTCTCACGGGCACGCTCAACGTCCGTCGGGGTTATAGACGCGTGGGTCGAGCAATACCCCTCCCATAAAATAAGATCTCGGCCGGTTTTTAGCGCGGTCCATCTGCCCAGATATTTATCAGGTACGAAAATGACCGGGCGATCGGGATCTATCGACTCCACAATCTGCGTCGCGTTCGCCGACGTGCAACACAGGTCGCTCTCGGCCTTCACCTCCGCCGTGCTGTTCACATAACAGACCACCACCGCGTCGGGATGTTCCCTTTTCAGCTCTCTCAGTTCCTCAGCAGTAACCATGTCAGCCATGGGACATCCGGATTTGGGATCCGGAATGAGAACCGTCTTATCGGGACACAATATGGAGGCGGTCTCGGCCATAAAGTGGACTCCGCAGAAGACAATCACCTCGGCGTCCGAGTGTGCGGCTTCACGGCTTAAACCGAGGGAATCTCCCAGATAATCCGCCATCTCCTGAAGTTCCGGCCGCTGATAATTGTGGACCAGAAGCACGGCGTTCCTGCGTTCTTTGAGCTCCTCAATACGGTCTTCTATGGTGCCAGTTGACATCATGTTCTCTATACCTCATAAGTGGGTGACATATCGCGCAGACGCTGTACCACGGGCGGTAGTTTCTGCAGGACGTAATCCACGTCCTCTTCCGTGTTGACCCGCCCGAGAGAAAATCGCAGACTGCCATGGGCAATTTCCGCCGGAATATCCATGGCCGTGAGCACATGAGAGGGCTCCAGGGTACCGCTGGTGCAGGCCGACCCCGTTGAGACAGCTATCCCCTCGGCATCGAGACTCAGAAGAAGAGATTCCCCCTCAACTCCCACAATGCTCACGTTCAGTAAATGAGGCAGGCGATACTCGGAATGGCCGTTGAGATAGACGTCCTCCATCGCATCCATAATACCGTGCTGAAGCCTGTCGCGCAGCCCCCTCAGCCGCTCCGCCTCGCCCTCGCGCTCCTCACAGGCAAGATCCAGCGCAGTGGCCAGCCCCACGGCCCCGGGCACATTCTGCGTCCCCGCACGAAGGTTGTTCTCGTGATGGCCTCCGTGCTGGACCGGTGATAACCGAGTGCCCTCTCGCCTGTACAGCACGCCGACTCCTTTCGGGCCATAAAATTTATGTCCCGACACCGACATCAGGTCCACGCCAAGCGTATCGACGTTCACCGGTATCTTCCCCACGGCCTGAACAGCATCCGTGTGCAAAACAGCATTGCTGCCCTCATCCTCCAGAATGGCCGCCATGTCCGATATGGGCTGCAAAACGCCAACTTCATTATTCGCCAGCATTACGCTCACAATTACAGTGTCAGACCGGAGCTCAGCCCTGAGATCTTCGGGGTCGACACGACCGTTTCCGTCAACGGACAGGCGTGTCACTTCAAAGCCGTTATTCTCCAGCCAGGAACACGTTTTGAGCACGGCCAGATGCTCGACGGTGGAGGTGATAATGTGCCGCCCCTTCTCCTTCATGGCCAAGGCAACACCTTTCAGGGCCAGATTATCACTCTCTGTCCCACCACTGGTCAGAATGATCTCCGCGGGTGAGGCCCCCAGCCGTGCCGCCACCCTCTCCCGGGCCTCTTCAAGTCTCGCGTGCGCCTCCTGACCAAATCCATGGACACTCGAGGCATTCCCGAATTGCTCCAGATAACACGGCCGCATCGCCTCCACCACTTCCTCACGGGTGGGGGTCGTGGCACTGTGATCCATATATGTCCTGTTGGTCATCCTCCATCTCCTGACAAACGTTTATGCGCACTGCACCTCAATAGAGAACCTTCCGGCCAGTCACTTATCCCCATCGACGCAACCGGCATCAGCGGCAAACAGGCGGCCGGCCAAGAGGGCCGCGCCGCCGGACACCGCATATATCAGCCCTCATGTCCTTCATTCGCCGCCTCATGCCGCTCCAGCACGATCTCCGCGCCCCTTTTACCCGACAGCAGCATCGAACCGAAGGTGGGCCCCATTCGTGGCAGGCCATGGGCGGCACTGACCGCCATGCCGATGACGACAAGGCCGGGGTACATCTCATCGGTCTGTTCCACAACCAGATCCTCGGACCGTTCTATCCACATTGCCCCGCATCCACGCGTCTCAAAAAAGCCCCGATCTTCCAGAGAATTCAACACGGCAGCATCATGTCCGGTCGCATCCACCATGGTTTCCGTGGTGATAGCTATCGGATCCACCGCACTCACCTGCTGGGGCAGATACGATACGGCCGACCAGTTGATCACCGCTCCGGCCACCCGTTCTCCCTCGCGCAAAACCACATCGTCAAACTTCGTCATGTTCAGTATCTTTGCCCCGGCATCGCAGGCAGCCTTTATGAGAGCTGAACACGCATGCGGAGCGTCGGCGACGTACAGCCCCTCCTCCACCTCTTCATAGGGTATATCGAGCTCATCAAGCTCCTTCTGAGCCGGAGCCCGGACGGTGAGCTTATTCATGAAATACCCACCAAGCCAGAATCCGCCCCCCAGCGAATTATTGCGTTCGACCACGAGCGTTTTCAGCCCCCTGGATGCCACTTCCCGGGCAAGCATAAGTCCGCTCGGCCCGCCTCCTATCACAAGACAATCGGTTTCCGTATAATCAACCAGCTCCTCCGAAAAACTCGAAACGATAGCTCGGGTTACCTCATTCTCACCCAACTGCGCAAAAATCTTCTCGGTCGACATTGTCTCTCTCAGCCTCCAGAAATAGAAAGTTGAAAAGCACGGACGCATCCGTCCGCAACAATTACTCCACTAAC